>NZ_JAUBSX010000078.1:0-27153 GCF_036704885.1 Microcoleus sp. F4-D5
ATGAGGACGCCCAGACATTTTAATATTCTCCTTTACTTTTCAGGTAACTCTAGCATAACTTTAGAAAAATGGTATAACTCCTTAATTCCCGTGTTTAAAGAATCCGTATCTAAAGCAACGCCGCCAGAAATCCAGAACGCGATCGCGGGCAGGCGCAAAATTGTGACGGTGGGCGACAGCATCACTGAGGCCGGGAAATACCCCGGAGGTTGCGTTTGGCTGCTGCAACGCTATCTGAATGCCCTTGATCCCGGCCACATCGAAATCGTCAACGCCGGAATCTCCGGTAACAAGGCGACTGATATGCAAGCGCGCTTCCAGAAAGATGCGATCGACCCAAAAACTAGATTTAGTGCTGATTAATGTCGGAGTCTATGAGTGCTAAGTTTGAAGAGTAACACTTGTTTTTTGTCAAGCAGGGAGCGCTAGAATTCCTAAGCTTTTAGCTACTACGAATTAGTATAGCATTGACAATCAAAATCAGCCACAGTTTTTTAGTTGTAAGTGATTTAGTCTTTAAGTCTCTGCTAGATTGTCTTTAGCTCTTCATAAGAGCATCGTAGTGGTTGAAAACTTAACTTTTATTTGCGGTCTGCTTTGTACCCTGTCCACTTTATATCAAGTTTCTCGGCTCAAGATCAAGGTTAAAAATGCAATGACACAATGCACTAACAAGGCATTGGACAGTAATTCGCAGGAGGTTTTAGGGCAATGGTTGACTACTCGCTTTTCACATTGAAGCTTTTCTCGGCACTAGGCTGCGGGCTGATGGCTGGAGTCTTCTTCGCCTTCTCGACGTTTGTGATGAAAGCCCTTGCCCGACTCCAACCAGCACAGGGTATTGCCGCCATGCAAGCCATCAATATAACGGCGATTAATCCGTTATTTATGACGGCGCTATTCGGAACGGCTGCGGCTTGCATCTTTCTGGCTATCTCCTCGCTGTTAAAGTGGCATCAACCCGGTGCCTTTTACTTACTCCTTGGCAGCCTGCTCTATATTGTCGGTACTGTAGGAGTGACGATCGCGTTCAATGTGCCGCTAAATAATGCGCTGGCGACTGTCGAGCCCAGCAGCGCTGACGGTGCGAACCTATGGGCTAGATACCTTACCGAATGGACGTTCTGGAATCATGTTCGGACGGCTGCGGCGCTGGCGGCATCGGCTTCGCTGACGATTGCGCTGTGTTATCGATCGGTACAATTTTAATTTTACATTTTTAATTTTGAGCGATCGCGCGATCGATGCGATCGTAAAAACGACATTTATTGACCAGGGTAATTATATGGTTGTGCTGATGGGTGGTCATATTGATGCCGATCGTAGCGGTCTTTATTTGAATTAAAAGAAGCAAAACCAAAAAACATTATTATCAGTGCTATGATAAATCCACACCCAGACGAAGTATTTTCTTGAGAAGGATCATCCTGTAATTGATTTTGATTTTCGGTATTATATTCTATGTTTTGAGTAATATTTTAGCTATTATATTCAATATTATCTAGGGGGTAGGTAGGCACATAGGATGCAGCGATCGCACATAGTCATAACTTTAATTCATTCTTTTGGCAAATTTGGATCTTCGCGACAAGTCGAGAGTGGTAATGCTTCACCGCCTTGAATCGTGATAATCCTCATCCGATTGGTATCTGTTGCTACCTCTAAACAAGCACAACCATATCCGTAATAACCATTGGTTCTGACATATTCCTTTTCGTCACTGGGAATATTATCCATTCCTTCGGCTTGATATCCCCCTTGCCTGGAAATAACCCAAGTGCCATCTCTGTCTCTTAAATACCAATTTGCAGGTGTGGGATTTTGCAACCATCCACACCTAGTTTCTGTAGCCTTAACAGGCAAAGCTATGACAGAAATAAAGGAGATGATAGCCAGCATAAGCAAGCTTCTTTTCATAACTCTAATCATTTTATCACCTGTTTGGTAAAGTATCACTACAACCAGCTTCTTTAAATTGTTGAAGCAACCGATTTCTCTCCGCTGGGGGAAGGGAACTCATTAATTTAGCTGGATCGACTAGCGGTTTAGGCCAAGCGTATTCGTAGATACCAGGTTGATTATTTCGAGTGTTAATAAAAGCGACTCCTAAATAGTTGCCTTGTTGAATGAGAGTCGCGAAATTAGTGGTTTTGATGGATTTTCCCGAGATAGTTCCTCGAGCAAAACTTATCCCAATATCATTTTTTGTGGGAATAAAATTTTCTATAATACAAACTTTACCTTTAAGAGTAGAAGGGTAAATGTTTTGAGTTTCTTCTAGTGCCGTCCATTGACCGAGAAAAGGTGCTACATCAGGATTAACTGGCAACCAAGCTCTAACAAACACTTGCAATTTCTGAGTCTCAGTTTCATTACGGCGATCTCGAATATAAAAATCACGATTCCCCGGCGACGGCGCAGCCACAAAATTGCGAAACCGATTCATTAATTGCTGCAATTCATTCTCAGTTGGGTATCGTTTAGATTGTTGTGCAATAATTGGTAAACAAGAACCCAAAATTATTAAATTGACCATCAAAGCTACTAGCCGGCTTTTTCTCATAAGTAATACTCTCAGGTTCTGTTAACCCTTAATTTACCAGCAAATCAGCACATCTCATCCTCGATCGTAAAACCTATGTATAAACCACCACTCCCACAACCCCAACCCGATCGCACGCCAATCACCTCCGATCGTACTGTGCTAAGTAAAACTGTGCTAAGTAAAACATACGCGATCGCCAAAAAAGCAGAGCGCCACAATTTGGCAAAACTAATGACCTGTGCGATTATATTACTGCCTGCAAACCTAGCTTTTTCTGCTCCTACTTACTTGGGTAGCGAACCTAGTGCTGAGGCTGACAGCACTAAATTTACTCAAAAGGTTAACATCATCCAGGCTCAAAATAGCACCCAGGTGCCGCTGAGCATTCAGTATGGTGGGACAGAAGCTAGGGGAGGCTTTGTCCTCATGCAACTTACTGCACCGAATCGAGATACAACTCAACCCGCTTACGGTGGCAAGCTTCGTTTCTACGATGTTCATCTTGCCAAAATGTTTGAAACTTCCCATTTTTTGTGCCAGCAGTTTAGAGGCGTTTCCGGTTATGAATGGGTTTATTTAGCAGGTAATGGAAGTATTCGCATGGGAAACTTTAGAATTCCCTGTAGTTTAGCTAGCGAAACGGCTTCAACCTACGGCTTAGGTAAGCCAGAACGCACAAGCATTGCCAAAGATACCGAGGGCGGCCCTCCTGAATCAGATGTCTATTCTATTCCGATTTTAGACATCACCGGTTCTAATGTTCAGCGGTGGATGAATTTTGTGCAAAATTTTAAACCAACTAGCAGGGATATGTAGCAACCTGCAATACTAAAGGCTCAAACCTGCAATAAGCGTCATTTCTCAGTGTTCGACCGATCGCAAATTGACCGATCTGGCTGAACGTCTCACGCCCAAGTCCAGGATTGTTTGCAACTATAGCAAAATTGATGGCTCACTCTCAGAAAACTCAGGCTAAAATCTACGATTAAAGTGAGGACACGCATCAAATAGGCTCTTTTTTATTCTTCCTTATGTCTCCCAATGCGCCATCGCCCCGTCCCAAACTCCCGAAGCGGCAAGTGTTAATCAGACTTGCCCTCGCCGTAATTACTGCTATTATTGCCTTCAACATTCCTCACACCTTAATTCCAGTGTTTAAAGAATCCGTATCCCAAGCAACGCCGCCGCCAGAAATCCAGAACGTGCTCGCCGGCAAGCGCAAAATTGTGACAGTGGGCGACAGCATCACCGAGGCCGGGAAATACCCCGGAGGTTACGTTTGGCTGCTGCAACGCTATCTGAATGCCCTTTATCCCGGCCACATCGAAATCGTCAACGCCGGAATCTCCGGTAACAAGGCGACGGATATGCAAGCGCGCTTCCAGAAAGATGCGATCGACCAAAAACCAGATTTAGTCATGATTAATGTCGGAGTCAATGACGTTTGGCACGCTTTCTTTGACTTCCAAAACATTCAGTTTTATCCGCAAGGCAACTTGCCCACCGGAGTGCCGCTGGCACAATATCGGGAGAAAATCACTCAAATGGTGCTGGCGGCAAAAGCCGCAGGAATTCGAGTTGTACTGCTTTCTCCTACTCCGATAGGCGAAATTCTCGACGGCCCAGAAAATCGCAGGTTGCAAGATTATATTGCCGCGATGCGAGAAATTGCGTTGCAGAATCAGTGCTTGTTTATTGATTTGAATGCGCCTTTTCGGGAAGTTATCGGCACGTATCAAAAGCACGCGGGCAAGACTCTAAATTTGTTAGCTGCAGATGGAGTGCACCCGAATCCGTCGGGATATCGAATTATGGCTTTTACTATTTTGCGCGGTTTGGGAGTACCGACGAAAGATATTGAGAATTTGGAAGTCAAAAAGTGAATTTTTGAATTTAGTTAACAGTTGACCGAAAGCATCCAGGATACAAGCCTGCGGATTCATCCGTCCAGAAATAACAAACCTGTATCCGATAAAGGAACCCCCGAATTTATACGTGGGTCAAGACTTCAATTCTTTAATCTAAAATCTCAAATCTAAAATTGATTGACTGTTGACTGTTAATTGAAAGTATCCAAGCTAAAAGCCCCCTGATTTATCACTGGGCTAAATTATTCAATTCTTTAATCTAAAATCTAAAATATAAAATCATTCAATCGGCGGATGATACCGCTTCAACCAACAGCTACCGATAATCACCAACGCCACCACAACAATAATTTCCGTCCAAAAAAACGAAAGGAAATCGCTGGCAGTTCCCACAGGCGGCACTCCCGGTTGAGCGTTGCGAATAGCGGGAAAAGCAAACAGCATCACGGCAGTCCAACTCAGCATTCCTACTTCCGGTACCTTGCCGGATTTCATCACTTTTAAGGCTAGCAAAAGCGCCATAATTGACAGCACCCACATGATGACAATAATCACTAACGCAAAGAATTTCACCGGGAGCGATCGAGTTGCATAAACATCGATATAAATAAAAATAGATGAATTCTCTTCCATCGGTTTATAACTGATGTCGAAACCGGGAACATCGGCATGAAAATTCAATTCCAACGGCACGGGGTTTAGTTCAAAAGGAGCAAACTTTTTACCAATCGAAGGCAGCGGGTCGATCGAAATAGCTACTTTAGCAATATGCCTGTCAAAGGGGTAATTGTTAATTTTTCCTTTGACTAAGTTAAACTTCAATGCAGGGACAATCATCGGTTTGCCTTCTTTAAAGGTAATTTCCGAATCCTGTACATTTGCGCCGTTAACTGTCATTAACAAGTCTTGAGCCGGGTAAGTTGGCGCTTTTTTATATATACCTTTGAGTTCAAACTGCAAGCGGGTTTCTAATTCGTTTTTAATGGGATCGACGGCAATTAACGTCATTTTGACCTCAACCAAGCCTTTGGACGCTACAGCGCTTTCTGGAGATGGGTTGTAAGGCTCTTGGGCGTTAGCGTTGTGAGAGTAAACAGATAAGATAATTGCCAAAATTACGGGGATAATGCAAATTAAAATAAGTATTTTTTTGAGATTAAATTTGTTGACAGTTGGCATTTAATAGGGATTTTTATGTGTTAAATTGTTGTTAGTATTTCCCGCAGTCCGCCAGGGGTTTAAACCCCACAGCGAGTAGCTAAAGTCGGTTAAAACCGACTAACGAAACTCGATCGATAATAAATGTTGGTTTTAGTCCTCTTTTAGAGGACTTTCGCTGTGAGCCGGGGGTTTAAACCCCCGGCGGGCTGTGGCGAGCGGCGCAAGAACCAGGCGAATCAACGCGCAACTACGAACCGATAGGAAGCAGTACATTGGGCGTAAAACTTCCGTGCAAGCCGTAGGGAATGTGCTGTTTTAAATGCAAGCGCGCTAGGGGCCCTTTGGTGATGTCGCGAGCATCTAAAATCACTAAGGTCGATCGATGATTAGCTGCATCATACATTAAAAGCAGCAGCCAGCCGTCATCCTCCGCAACAGCATCGGGACGGGGAACAAACACCGGTTCCCCCGCAAAACCTCGCGGTGCCGCACTCCAAATTTGCCTTTCACCAGTCACGAAATCCATTTTGAGGATAGCTTGCAAAGGAGCATTTCCTGTGGGAGCATCAGCAGCACCGATGTAAAGATATCGGTAAGGTTGTCCGACATGATTCGGATGCAAAGTTGGAAACTCACAGCACCTAGTTTCAACAACTTGATGCTGCACGGTTTCCTTTTGCAAATTTAACTTAAACCGCCACAATTCGCCCGCTGGAACGCTCTCAAAATCAACCTCGCGAAAATCGGCATCCGCCTCTACAGTTGGAAATGATTCGTAGCAAACTGAATCTACAAAAACTTCGCCTCCTTCTTCCCAGGCGTTGCAGTGGTGGAAGACAAAACAAGGTTCCGTTTCTAATATTTTCACCTCGTCAGTGCCGTTGCGGGGAATTAAAATTGCTTGCGTTGGCTTGTTTGGCGAAAATTGAATGCACTGCGCTGCACTCCGCAATCCTAAGAAGAAAAGCAGCGGATTGAAGCTGACGGGATTTTGGAAGAATATGCAGTAATTCGGGGTAATTACCATGTCGTGCAGGAAGGCAAAACCGGGTATTGCGTGGGCGTGACGCTGCAAAAGTTTGCCGCTGTCGTCGAGTTCGTAAATCGTGATTGTACTCGACAAACCGGGCTTGACGGAAAAGTTGATTAATCTGTCTCCTTTGCCATTTTTCCCTTTTTCAATTCTGGGGTGGGCGGCGAAGGCTTCACCGGGTTCCAAGATGCCGTCTAGGGTATCTAAGCCGAGTGTTTCTAGGGTGCGGGGGTCGAGTCTGTAGGGTTCTGCTGCTTCCCAAAGTGCTAGCAGTTTGTCGCCCCAATAAATGATGTTGGTGTTGGCAATGTTTTTGATTTTGACATCAAAGATGTTGGCTAGCCAGCCCCCTGGCTTCTGTGTGCCGAAAACGCCTCGGTGGAGGATTTTGCCGGCTTGTTGTTCGGCGATATAGCCTTCTGTGCGGACGAATCGGTTGCGGAAATGGGCGCGGCCTTGGGATATGGCGATCGCACAAACCATCCCGTCGCCGTCAAACGGGTGGTGGATGCGCTGGCCGTTGACATCCAACAGTCCGGGCCCGTTGCGAAAGAATGTGCCTTGCAAGCCGGCGGGGATTTCGCCTTCTATTTCGTCAATCCAGTAGTCGGATTCGTTGGGTTGGGATTCGTAGCCGCGCTGCCAGTCTGTGCGATCGTATGATGATTTTTTGGCTGCTGTTTGAGGTTGGAAAATCTGTAATTTTTGCATTGGTTTAATAAGCTTTTATTGATTTAACCGCAGAGAACACAGAGGGCGCAGAGAGGGTGAAAGTGGGAGAGTCAGAAAATTGGAAAATACACTTTAATTCATCTGTTAAATCCGTTACTCTCATCTGTTGCCGAACTTCCTTTATTTGCTCTCTACAGTGCGCCTTTGTGGCTTTATTGTGGGTACTAAGTCGGGAAAGTATTCGGGCATAAAATGCTGTCCGCATGGTTTTGAACTGCCCAGTTCAGGTTCTAATACGGGGAGAGATTTTTGATAGTTTGGATCGCCGCTTTCTGTACTATCTGCGGGCACCCAATTTAAGAACAGTAGGGGCAGAAGTGTGGACAGGTTTGTGATGATGATTAGCAGCCAGAGGTTATCGAAATTGCGATCGGTAATTCCTAGCAAGTGGGTCAAAAGTGCACCGCCTTCGTTGGACAAAATTCCTGCTAAATTTGTGATTGACATCAGCAGCGCAAATAAAGTTGCTTCGACGCCTGGGGGACACAAGCGGGCGGAGAGTACCAGCAGCGGCATATAAGCAATTTGTCCGATTACTGTCAGGATCAGGGTGTCTCCGATGCTGAACCATCCATCGTCAATTCCTAAAGCTCGGTTGGCATGAGTTACTAATAATAAAGTAGTCATGCCCAAAGCAGTCGCAATGACTGCTGACCAGCCAAAAATTACTCGAAATGGAACTGTTTTGAGGAAGCGTTGAAACAGCCAGACGCCGGCGAGGGCGGCAATGCTCGTAACGAGGCGCACTCGACCGAGAAATTCTGGTGGAAAGCCTAATTCGTTGGTGGTGAAAAAGAAGAAGGCGGCGTCTGAGCTTGGGGTGGCTTGCAAGAGGAAGAGAAAGGCGGTGGGCAGCCAAATTGTTTTTTGGGTAACAGCTTGTCGCAGTTGTTTTAGTTGGTCTTTGACCGTTTCAAAGCCGATTCTTTTGGTGGTTTTTTCTTCGGCAATTAACCAAGCTGTTGCTGATACAATTAGCGGGAAAGATGCAGAGATTAAAAAGATAGTCTGGGTGCTGAAGTGTTGCAGCAGGGAACCGCTGAGGTAGGCGGTAATTAATCCGCCGAGGGCTGTAGCGCCCCAAGACAAGGATTGCAGGGAACCGGCGTCGGTAACGGATTCTTTTCTGGCCCTTTCGACTACCAGGGAGTCGGCGATTACGTCGCTGACGGCGGCGGAGAGGGAACACAGGGCGATCGCGCCTGTAGCTGCAAGCGGCGTGTGTACAATTGTTGCGAGGCCAACCCATGCTGACGTTCCCAGCAACCCGGAGAGAACGATGTAAGGGCGCCTGCGGTAGCCGAATATTGGCAACCCGTCGGACATGAAGCCGAACAATGGTTTGATCGTCCAAGGCAGGGCGACGACGCCCAGCATTGCCGAGACTTCTGCCGGACTCATACCTAGTTCGTCTTTGAGAAAAAAGCTGACGGCTAAGCGGGCTAGTCCAAGAATTCCTTGGACGAAGTAAATCAGTAAGATGGCTATGAGTTCGGGGGTTGGCTCATTCCCAAAGAATACTTTTTCTTTTAAAGATTCTTTGAGTTTGCTGACGCCGGACGGGGAAATGAGCATTTGAGAAATATTTCTTAATGAATCTCAATATTTATAACACATTCTTAATGAGTTGCGGGAACTGTCGGAAGTGGGATGCCAAAGGGAGGGGGAGGTGGCAGGCGCTATAAAATTGTAATTAGCTAAAATAAAACTGTGTTTTGTAGCCGTGAAAGCACAAATTTAAAACGAACCGCTTTCGTCGCGTATGACGCGAAGGAAGAGAATGAAGAGAGAATTCACAACTGCTACCATGACTGTTATATGATTATCGATCCTAAAAATGTGCCGGAAATTACGGGTTCCAAGTACCCTCAGCAATTCCAATCTGCTGTTGCCGGAAGAGTTAAAAAACGCTTGGGCGATGCTGCCGGATTGCAGAATTTTGGGGTAAATTTAGTGAGGCTTGCACCGGGAAGTTGTTCTGCTCTCAGGCACTGGCATACCCGGCAAGATGAGTTAATCTATGTTCTGGAAGGAGAAGTTACTCTGATTGCAAATTCCGGAGAGGAAGTGCTGAAACCGGGTATGGCGGCGGGTTTTCCGGCGGGTGATGCTGATGGGCATCATTTGGTTAACCGCACGAATGCTGATGTTGTTTATCTGGAAATTGGCGATCGCACTCCGGGAGATAGTGCCGAATATCCCGATGACGATCTAATCGCGAAAGCTAACGGGAATAGTTGGATTTTTACTCGCAAAAATGGCGAGGTTTATGAGAGTTGAAAATTTATGAGTCAAGTGAATCTTTGGACTTCGGCGGCACACGCTTTGTGGTATCTTGCTAAAGCTGATGGCATTCCTCACCGCACTGAAGGTGAAGCGGTTTTGTTGGAGGAAGTGCCGAAAAATGTTAAGCGAATTCTGGATGTGGGCACGGGAGACGGCAGGTTGTTGGGCCTGCTTAAGTGCGATCGACCAAATGTTGAATGTGTGGCGCTCGACTTTTCGCCGACAATGCTGGAAAAAGCCAGAATTCGCTTTGCTGATGACCAAAATGTCACGGTAGTCGAGCACAATTTTGACGAATCGCTACCGGCTTTGGGCAAGTTTGATGCGGTTGTTTCTAGTTTTGCGATTCATCACGTAGCAGACGATCGCAAACGTTCGCTTTACACTGAGATTTTCGAGCTTTTGGAGCCCGGAGGCATTTTTTGCAACTTGGAGCACGTAGCGTCCGCAACTCCCGCTTTACACGAGAAGTTTCGAGTGGCGATCGGTATTAGCGATTCGCCAGACGATCCGTCGAATAAATTGCTGGATGTGGAAACGCAACTGCGCTGGTTTAGAGAAATTGGTTTTACAGATGCAGACTGTTATTGGAAGTGGCGGGAACTCGCTTTATTAGTTGGGGTGAAACCAGTCAGCCCTGTCAACGCGGTGAAGAATGCTCCCTAATGCTTGAAATTTCGTTGCAGCCGCGAACTCGCTCTGATTTTTTTCAATCGCGCGAGACAATAAGTTTTGTTTGTTATCGATCGGCAACCGATAGGATGACGTAAAGTTGATCTATCGCACCTTGACGCGGCTTGGGTAAAACCAGTTTCATAGCTAAAAAAAACAGTAGTAGATTGCAAAGCCTACGCACTTCCTTTGGGCAGCCCAACTGCGAAACTTAATAAAGTTGGCAGCCTCATAAATTCTAATTTGCAATATCGCACTACCCGCCATGGAAATCGCGATCGCTTCGCCTAACCCCCGAGCTCCGGGCTAGAGCAACTACCATCACTTAGCATCTATCACAAACAATGGCTACACTTGAAGGTACCCCCAACAACGATGTTTTAATAGGCTTTCCTGGAAGTAACTCGCTCACGGGCAAACAAGGCGATGATACCCTGTTTGGCGCAGAAGGGGACGATCGAATCTTTGGCAACCAAGGTAATGACTATATCTTGGGCAACCAAGCCAAGGATACCCTCTACGGCGGCAAAGACAGTGACCTAATTCAAGGCGGCGCCAACGAGGATTGGGTGTTTGGGGATAACGGTAATGATACCCTCGAAGGAGGGCAGGGAAACGATTTGGTGCGCGGCGGCAAAGAAAATGATTTGCTATCTGGAAATGAAGGCAATGATGTCCTATTTGGAGATAGCGGTGCCGATACCTTAAGCGGTGGCGATGGTGACGACCTTTTTGTCATCGGCCGAGTACAAAATAATTCAGTTAATAGCGGCAGTTCTACTCTTGCCAATGCTGACTTGATTGCCGACTTTAGCCTGGGTACAGACTTAATAGGACTCGATGGAGGCTTGCAATTTCAAGACTTGAATATCTCTCAAGGAACAGGCGATTTTGCCAGAGATACAATCGTTCGAGATAACGTGACAGGCGAAGATATCGCTATTTTAAA
This sequence comes from Microcoleus sp. F4-D5, assembly GCF_036704885.1. NCBI lineage: Bacteria > Bacillati > Cyanobacteriota > Cyanophyceae > Oscillatoriales > Microcoleaceae > Microcoleus > Microcoleus sp. F4-D5. The sequence continues at coordinate 11,247 of NZ_JAUBSX010000078.1, forward strand.
AGGTATTAACAGCAGCAGTATCACAGCAGCCAATTTCACCACCTCACTCGCTCCAGTTACCTCAACATCAACCCCCAGTATCTTAGAATTCAGCACCTCTAGCTACAGGGCCGACGAGGGCAACAGTGGCAGTCCCAATCAAGTTGTCGCCACAGTTCAACGCACTGGCAGCAGCGAGGGGGCAGTCAGCGTTCAAGTGGAACTAGATACACCTTCCACCGCTACTGTTAGCGAAGACTACATTAACAATCTGCCAGTTACTATCAACTTTGCCAGCGGCGAATCCTCCAAAACTGTATCAATTCCCATTGTGGGAGATACCGTCGTCGAACCAGACGAAGAGATTAATTTGAAATTGGTTAACCCTGTAGGCAATAGGGTAACTTTAGGAAGTCAGCCTACTGCCACCTTAACTATTATTAACGATGACATATTAATCCCCAGTATCTTAGCATTCAGCACTTCTAGCTACAGTGCTAACGAGGGCGACAGTGGCAGTCCCAATCAAGTTGTCGCCACAGTTCAACGCACTGGCAGCAGCGAGGGGGCAGTCAGCGTCCAAGTGGAACTAGATACCTCTTCCACAGCTACTGTTACCGAAGACTACATTAACAATCTGCCAGTTACTATCAACTTTGCTAGCGGCGAATCCTTCAAAGATGTATCAATACCTATTGTGGGGGATACCGTCGTCGAACCAGACGAACAGATTAATTTGAAATTAGTTAATCCTGTAGGCAGGGGAATTTTAGGAAGTCAGCCAACTGCTAGCTTCACTATTATTAACGATGACATCTTGCCAACGGTAACCATCGCTGCTATAGATGAGGCAGCAGCAGAAACAGGCAACAATCCAGCCACTTTTCGCATCAGTCGCGCTGGTGAGAGTCGCGGCAACTTAACAGTCAACCTAGCAATAGACGGTACTAGCAACAATCCAACTAAACCTAGCGACTACACCCTCAGCGGTGGCGGCCTTTCTGTCAACAGTTCAAATGTCAGCGTCACCATCCCGGATGGACAAAATTTTGTAGATGTGAGCCTCACCGCTGTCGATGATATCCAAGCTGAGGCACAGGAGACGCTGAAGCTGAAACTAGCAGATGGGAATTACCAAATTGATCCTAACCAAAACAATGCTACTGTCGCGATCGGAGCCAATGATACGGTAGTTGTCAATAGCAATGACAGCCTGACAGACTACAGTCTGGCAGAAGGTTCGTTTCGACAAGCACTGCTGAATGCTAACGCTATAGCTGGGAATGATACTATTAGTTTCAATCTGCCAGCCGGGTCGCAGACAATCAATCTCACAGGAGTATTGCCTGAGATTAGCGGCGATGTGACTATTACTAATAGCACTGGTTCTAGCAACCTGATAGTGGGGCGGGATACGGGCGGAGATTACCGGATTTTCAAGGTAAAGAGTGGAGTCAGTGCGACTTTTGACGGATTCACGATCGCCAATGGTTTGATAAGTGACGGCGGCGGCATCTATAACGACGGTGGCACAGTAAATGTGACCAACAGCACTCTCTCTAACAACACTGTGACAGGTGACACTGTGACAGGTGGCAGGGGTGGTGGCATCTACAACAATGGCGGCACAGTAAATGCGATCAACAGCACTTTCTCTAACAACCGTTTGAGCAATTTCTTTAACCCCAATTTGAATCCCATCCCCAGTGGTGGTGGCATCCACAATGAGGGTGGCACAGTAAATTTGACTAACAGCATTTTCTCAGGCAACAGTGGCTTCGCACCAAGCAGAGGCGGTGCCATCTCAAACAATAGCGGCACAGTAAACGTGACGAACGGCACTTTCTCAGGCAACCGCGCTACCAATGGCGGTGGCATCTCTAACAATGGCCCAGGCACAGTCAAAGTAGCAAACAGCACTTTCTCTGGCAACGTTGGAGTGCGTTTTACCCTAGGGGTTCCGGCAGGAGTAAATGGTGCTGCCATCTCTAACCAAGGCGGTACTGTGGAGGTGACAAGCAGCACTCTTTCTGGCAACGATGCGGGCGGTGGCAGTGGTGGCGGCATTTATAACCGTGAGGGTGGCACAGTCAAAGTGACGAACAGCACTCTTTCTGGTAACACTGTGGGTGGTTTTTTTGAAAATGGTTTGTTTGGTGGTGGCATTTATAACGATAACGGCACAGTAGAGGTGACGAACAGCACTCTCTCTGGAAACACAGCAACCAACGCAGGTAGCAGGGGTGCTGGCATCTATAACCAAGCTGGCACGGTAACGCTGACAAACAGCACTCTCTCCGGCAACAAAGCAAACCCCTCCAACAGTGTGCCATCATTTCCCTCGTTGTCTTCCCCTGCAAGTGGCGGTGGTATATGGAACGGCGGCACGGTGAATGTCAAAAATACTATCATCGCTCTCAACAGTGCCACCACTGACCCTGACGTTTTCGGCAGCTTCGCCAGCGGTGGCTACAACTTAATTGGCGACGGTACTGGCAGCACGGGTTTTACTGCTGTTGGCGATCGAGTTGGCACTGCTGCTGCACCTATTGACCCCCTACTAAATCCCCTGGCAGATAACGGCGGTTCGACTCAGACTCTGGCACTGCAACCGGGTAGTGCCGCTATTAATGGTGGCGACCCAGCTTTTGTTTTAACGTCTGGACCTTTTATCGGTCCTCCCTTCTACGACCAGCGGGGTATCTCTCCTTTTAATCGCGTTAGCGGGGGAATTATTGACATCGGCGCTTTCGAGTCTCCTCTTGTCCCTTAACGCCTGTAGGAGGCGTAGCAATGCCGAGAGCTGTCAACTTAAGAGTGAGGGAATAATTCAGGCACCGAAAGCAACTCTGTGCGCTTTGGGGGCGATCGAGAATTAAGATTTAGTAGGGTGCGTGACTCTCAATCATCTCACTGGGAATTGAAGAACTCAAAGTCACGCACCTTACTCAATTAGTCCTGGACGCAGAAACCTGTTTTTTTTAGGAAGAGACTGCATGGTTAACCTTTAATAGGAGCGAAAAACCCAGTTTATAAAGGTATTTATGCGTCCAGGACTATGAATTAAATTAAATCCGGTACATCAGGTTTTACTCGGCGCTCGTACCAGTTCATTAATGGGGTTGAAGTAATACCGTGCAAAATCACAGAAATTACGATTGTTGTAAAGGTAATCCAGGCAATTTTTTCTGCTGTTTCTCCTTCCAAACCTTTACCAAAAGCATAGGTAAGATAATAGATAGAACCGACTCCACGAATGCCGAACCAACCGCACAGCCAGCGGCTGACGGGATGCAAAGGACTGCCGATCGTACTGATCCAAGCTCCCACAGGCCGAATCAAAAAAATCAACAATCCAGCTACCAAGAGGGAGTATCCTCCATAGGCAAACATAGGATCTAGGCGCAAAAGCGAACCTAATAGTAAAATAGTTGCTACTTCCATTAACTTTTCTATGCGCTCGGTAAAGTGCAGTTGGGAAAGCGGTTTTTCTGGGTTGCGGTAACTCCGCTGCATCACAATTCCTGCTACAAAAACTGCGAGAAATCCGTAGCCGTTGACTACTTCGGTGAGGGAATATGTGAGCAGAATTGTGCTGAGAGCAATGAAATCTTCCATTAATTGATCTGCGGGTCGGTACCGTTGTAGTTGGCGATCGATCCAGGTGACGGCTTTAGCTACTAAAATGCCCATAACGATACCTGCTGCGATCGCCCAAATCAAGTCAACTGCTACCCACTGCGAAAACCAGTTCGGCAAGTTGCTATCTTTTAGCGCATAAATGCCGAAATAAACGAAGGGAAAAGCTAAAGCATCGTTCAAACCGCCTTCGGATGTTAAACCAAAGCGCAATTCATCGCGATCGCCTATATGTGCTAATTGAACTTCTGAGGCTAAAACAGGATCGGTGGGAGCGAGAATTGCTCCCAATAAAATTGCCGCGCCCCAATCTAATTTCACGAACCAATGACTGAAAGCGGCCACTGCAAAAATCGAAATTGGCATTAAAAAACCGATCAGCCGCACTGTGGAATTCCACGCCCCAAGTTGCAGCGGGCGATTCATTTTTAAGCCGCAACTGAACAGAGAAACAATAACTACAAATTCTGTAAGTCTTTCTAAAAATTGAGCTTCGGGACGCAAGTCAATCAGCTTGATGCCATAAGGCCCCAATCCGATACCGACAATTAGATAAATTAAGGCATAAGACACCGGCAATCCAGAAATCCATCCGGAACCCAAGGTAACGGTCAGCAGGAGGATGCCAATAACTAGCAAGTTGAGAATGTAATCATCCACCATAGCGATCGCACTTTTAATCAGGTTTAACAAGGGCGATCTTTACACGTAAAAGCGTCTGGTACATCCGTCGTCCGCTAGATTCAGCTATCCTCCGAAAGTGGTGGGGGCGGGTTTATATAGATTGTTAGCGGGAATTAGAGATTGTTGGTGAAACCCGCCCCTACAAATATTATGGTTAATTTACCGGAGATCGTCCGACTGATGACTAATGACTAATGACTCTTGGCTGAGGACTAATTAGAAAGACCACTTTTTTCGGTAGCGATGACTAATGACTATTGGCTGAGGACTAATTAGAAAGACCACTTTTTTCGGTAGCGATGATGTGCAAATCCACGTGTTTGAGCGATCGCACTAACTGTTGAGTCAAAGAACCCCGCAGCAGCAAATGCCAGCGGGATTGCTGGCTTTCGCCGATCACAATTTGAGTAATGCGATACTGTTTAGCTACCTCCGAGATCGCTTTGGCTATATTTGTGCCGTTTACCCGCAAAAAATTCCCGTTAAATTCTTGACACAGTTTCTCACAAGTTTCAACGTGCAAGCTTTCTGCTTTTGTTAAAAATCGGTCTGGATCGTTGACAAACACAGCATAAAATTGGGCATTCATGTAGCTAGCAATCCTCGCGCCCCGCCGCAGCAGTTGCAAGGAGTTCGGATAAGTCGAGATGCACACTAAAACTCGTTCGTGAATGTTGCAAGATTGACCTTTTAAAGTTGCTGCATCGTCTTCCACATTGTCTGCGACTTCTCGCAGGGCGAGTTCTCGCAAAGCAATTAAATGACGGCGCTGGAAAAAGTTTTCTAAAGATTGTTCAATTTTTTCGGGAGCATAAATTTTGCCTTCTAGCAACCTTTCTTCTAAAGTTTCCGGCGTGACATCGACAACAACTATTTCGTCAGCATCTTCTAGGACGCGATCGGGCACTCGCTCTCGCACTACAACTCCGGTAATTCGAGCTACTAAATCGTTGAGACTTTCTATGTGCTGAATGTTGAGGGTGGAGAAAACATCTATCCCAGCATTGAGAATTTCTTCAACATCTTGATATCGTTTTTCTCGCAGAGAACCAGGAATGTTTGTATGAGCCAATTCGTCTATTAATGCTAATTGAGGACGGCGTTCTATGACAGCATCCGTATCCATTTCGGTGAGCATTTTTTCGCCGCGCCGCATTTGTTTTTTGGGTACTATTTCCAGTCCTTCTGCTTTAGCTGCTGTCTCTTTCCGGCCGTGAGTTTCTAACAGTCCAATTACTACATCAATGCCTTCAGATTTGAGCCTGTGCCCTTCTTCTAGCATTCGGAAAGTTTTGCCGACACCGGGGGCCATGCCGATAAATATTTTGTGCTTTCCCCGGCGGGGGGTGCGATCGTAAGTGCGGTTAGGTTGGGCGTAAACCGCGTCTGGATTGTTGGTAAGTTCGCTAGAGTGAATCATAGCTGAGTTGTCAGTTGTCACTTGTCAGTTGGCAGTTGTCAGTTGGTAGTTGTCAGTTGTCAGTTGTCAGTTGTCAGTTGTCAGTTGTCAGTTGTCAGTTGTCAGTTGTCAGTTGTCAGTTGTCAGTTGGCGATTGTCAGTTAGCGATTGTCAGTTGCTACAAATAACAAGTAACAAGCAACAAATAACTAATGACTAATGACTACTGACTAATGACTACTGACTACTGACTACTGACTGTCAACTATGGTAAACGGTCGAGAGCCAAATTCAGTTGGAGGACGTTAACTCCCGGTTCACCGAAAATGCCAAGAAATCTGCCCTCTGTATTTTTAGCTACCAACATCTCTACTTGATTGAGATTGAGCGATCGCACTGTTGCTATCCGCTGAATTTGCGATCGAGCTGCCTCTAGGCTAATGTGCGGATCTAGGCTAGAACCAGAGGTGTAAACTAAATCAGCAGTTGGTTTGATACCAGCTTTGTTGAGGCGATCTAATTCAACTTGCACCCCCTGAAAACCCTCTTTCTCATTACCTCGCTTCAGCAAATCCGAGTTGCTGGGAGCAAGGTTGCTAGCTCCAGAAACGCCTGTTCTTTGACTGGAATTTTCTCCCTTTGTGGGGTCGTAATCTGCGGTCGCAAAGCTGCTATAATTTGTTGTGCTGGGGCGGCTCCAAAAATATTTATCCGATCTGAAAGATTGACCGATTAACGAGGAACCGACTACAACTCCCTGCGGGCGCATTAAGCTACCGTTAGCCTGCGAATTGAAGGCAATTTGGCCGATTACTAGCACGATCGAGGGATAAATAATAGCGGTGATTCCCCACAAAACTAAAGTCACGCGAATTGCTCTGATTAATTCTCTCATGAATTACCTCACTTAACTAATTGTTTTTTGATGAAAGTGCTGGATGCAAAAAGTTGTTTGACACGCTAGCCATAGGGGTAAAACTCCATGCACACCGCACCCTACATAAGTAGGTTCAAGCGAATCCTGGTTGAGATTTGCCTAAAATCTTTCCGGCTGAAAAATCACGACAAACAAATAAACTGCGAGCCCGACAATCACCAAACCCAAAAGACTTAAACCCCACGCAGCTTTTTTCGTCAAACCTTCATCCGCAGCCGCATAAACAGCCGGTGCAATTATCAAGTTAAAGCACATGACCAGAAATAGCTGCACCGGGATTGGGTGGCGCTGCCAAAGCATTTGTGCTAACTCAAAGGTTTCTTGAAAATCCCTGGGCAAAACATCATTCAGCAAATCTTTACGTTTCATAATTACTCTTATTCGTGGTACTAAATGCGGTCAATAGTTTTAGGTTAATTTTCCTGTTTTTGAGCGCGCAGTGCGTTGCGAAACTCAACAACGGCATCGTACTGATCGGGAATATTGGCACAGCGAACAAACAAAGCTAAATCGAATTCTGGCAGCAATTCGCTTTGCTCTATCTGTTCGTATTCCTGTTCCCGCAAGTGATAGATGGAAAGCGTGCCTTTTCCCCAAAACCACACTTCAGGAACCTTGACCCGCTTGTAAATTTCTAGAACATTCACCCCGCCGCTGGTAACGACTACTTCTATTACCAAGTCGGGGATATCTTTCTTAGTCAGCAAGTTATAAGACTCATCTGGTTCTTTTCTGCCACATAATCTTATATTGCCAATAGTCTTGCTCCCTCTGGCATAAAACCGAATGCTTTTTTCTTCAAGATAAACCTCAAGTAACTTCCGAATAGTGGTCTTACCGTCTTCGTGTTCGTCGGAAAGTGGAGTCATAATATCTAAAGTTCCGTCGAGGTACGCTAAGCGTATGCGTGGAAAATCTAAAGCTGCTTCTATTGCTTCAAATTGATCCCAACTCACATCGTAAAGCGTGAAGCATTGGTTACTTTCACTGACTGGTTTGTCCAAAATTTGAGGGTTCATAGGTCATTCCATCCGTTACATCCGTGGAGCGAATCTGTTGCCGAACTTCTTCTATGCTAGCCCAACGGAGGCAATCAAAATATCAATAACTTTGATAGCAATAAACGGCGCAACTGCCCCGCCCAATCCGTAGATTAAAATGTTCCGCTGCAACAGTTGATTTGCAGTCAGCGGTCGAAATTTGACCCCGGTTAATGCTAGGGGAATCAAAGCGGGAATAATCAAAGCATTGTAAACTAATGCTGACAAAACCGCAGATTGACCGCTGGCTAAACCCATGACATTTAATGCGCCAACCGGGGCAAACATAGCTGGAATAATTGCAAAATATTTAGCGATATCGTTGGCTAGGGAAAATGTGGTCAGCGCGCCGCGAGTAATCAGCAATTGTTTGCCAATTGTCACTAAGTCAATTAGTTTTGTAGGGTCAGAATCTAAGTCCACCATGTTTGCTGCTTCTTTCGCGGCTTGGGTTCCAGAATTCATCGCCAGTCCTACGTTTGCTTGCGCTAGTGCGGGTGCGTCGTTGGTTCCGTCTCCGGTCATTGCGACTAATTTGCCCTCGGCTTGTTGTTTGCGAATTACGTCGATTTTGTCCTCGGGAGTTGCTTCGGCAATGAAGTCGTCAACGCCTGCTTCATCGGCAATTACTGATGCTGTAATTCGGTTATCTCCGGTGAGCATAATGGTACGAATTCCCATTTTTCGCAGTTGGTCAAACCGATCGCGAATTCCCGGTTTGATGACATCTTTTAAATAGATAATGCCGTAGGTGTCGCTACCTTGACAAACAGCTAAGGGTGTGCCTCCCAAGCGGGAAACTCGCTCGTAAGCTGCATCGAGATCCGGCCCGAAATTGCCGCCGCGCGATCGCACAAAACCCTTCACCGCATCCACCGCACCCTTGCGAACCTCCGTCCCATCGGGCAAATCCGTGCCAGACATCCGCGTTTTTGCGGAAAAATCAAGCCCGGCGGCGTTGGTGCGATCGAAATCCACCTGTGCGCCCAAATTTTGAGCCAAACGGACGATCGACTTTCCCTCTGGAGTATCGTCAAACACGCTGGCATCCAAGGCTACCTGCGCCACTTCTTGCAGTGAATGACCGTTGATCGGAATGAATTCCTCGGCTAAACGGTTCCCCAGCGTGATCGTCCCCGTTTTGTCCAAAATCAGCGTATTCACGTCACCGCAAGCCTCCACGGCGCGTCCAGAGGTCGCTATCACGTTAAACTGAGCGACGCGATCCATCCCCGCAATGCCGATCGCGCTCAGCAAACCTCCAATGGTTGTTGGAATCAGCGCCACCAGCAGCGAAATCAGCGTCACCACGCCCACAGGGGTTTTCACGTAATTTCCCACGGGCGGAATCGTCGAAACCACAATCAAAAACACCAGAGTCAGCACCGCCAGCAGCACCGTCAGCGCGATCTCGTTGGGCGTTTTCGACCTTTCGGCCCCCTCCACCAGCGCGATCATCCTGTCCAAAAACCCCTTACCCGGATCGGCCATCACCCGCAGCGTCAGTTCGTCGGAAAGGATGCGCGTCCCGCCGGTAACGGAACTGGCGATGTCCGAACCCGGTTCCTTGAGCACCGGTGCCGATTCGCCAGTGATCGCAGATTCGTCTACAGAGGCGACACCTGCGATCACTTCGCCGTCGGCAGGAATGACATCGCCTGCGATCACTTTAATTTGGTCGCCGCGTCTCAGGGATGTCGAACTAACTTCTTGAATTGAACCGTCTGGTAGGAGTTTGCGGGCTGTTGTGTCGGCTTTGGTCGATCGCAGGGCATCTGCTTGCGCTTTCCCGCGCCCTTCTGCTATCGCTTCGGCAAAATTAGCAAATACCAAAGTAAAGAACAAAATAAACGTGACTAAACCGTTGAAAACTCTCTGATTTTCGCCGGGAACCGGGCCGAACAGCGTCGGGTCGATCGTTAATAATGCAGTCACAATTGTGCCAACCCACACCACAAACATCACCGGATTTTTCAGCATTACCTGCGGGTTTAGCTTGACAAAAGCTTGTTTAAAAGCTCTTTGATAAAGGCCTTTTGTATTTGCTTTCGGCGTGTGCTTGCGAGACTCGCGAGAGCCTCTAGCAGGTCTTTTTGGGGAATCAGGAGTATTGGAAGAAGCCATGTGGATTTTAGATTTTAGATTTTAGATTTTAGATTTGGGATTTGGGATTTTAGATTTGGGATTGTTGCCAGCAACAGCAGTTTATTGTCGCTGCATTACTTAATGCAATCTACATCTACTGTCCGCTGTTTGGTGTCGGCGTTGTCGCTTCAGGCGAAGGTGTTGCTAAAGGCGAAGGTGTTGCTAAAGGCGGCGCAGTTATCGGTGTGGGTTCAAACTTGCCGCTGCTAATTTCATATCCTTCGGCAATTGGCCCTAAAGCTAGAACTGGGAAAAATGTCAGCGCGCCCAGAATTATGATTACTCCTGCGGTGACGCTGGTGAACAAAACTGAATCGGTTCTGAGAGTGCCGGTTGTTTCGGGAACCAGTTGTTTCTTCGTCATGCTGTCAGCTAAAAGCAGCAGGGCAATAATTGGAACGTAGCGCCCCAACAGCAGGCTAAAACAGGTGCTTAAATTCCACCAAAGTCCTGACGGCGCGGGTTGAGAGTCAGCCAATCCTTCAAAACCAGAACCGTTGTTAGCGGCCGCCGAAGCGTATTCGTACATCACCTGGGAAATGCCGTGAAATCCCGGGTTGCTGATGCCGCTCAAACTGTCGGTAAAGGCGAGGGAAATGGCACCGGGGATTAAAACTGCGATCGGGTGAATTAACAAAACAACGCTGGCTAAAACAATTTCTCGTTTTTCAATTTTGCGTCCCAAAAACTCCGGCGTTCTCCCCACCATTAATCCGGTGAGAAACACGCTCAAAATTGAGTAAATAAATAAGTAAGCCGTTCCCGTTCCTTGTCCGCCCCAAATGATTTGTAGAAACAAATTAAACAGAGTAGCAAAACCACCGGGAGGCATTAAAGAATCGTGCATTCCGTTGACAGCGCCGCACATTGTGCCAGTCGTAGTCACCGCCCAAAGTGCAGTCTCTGCCCAGCCAAACCTAACTTCTTTGCCTTCTAAATTTGGCTGCTGTGAACCCAGTAAATTATTAATTTGAGGGTTGCCGCCGTACTCGCCAAATGCTGCAATGCCAATCAAGATAACGTAGATGCCAAATACCATCCAAAAAATCAGCCATCCCTGTTTTTTGTTGTTGGCAAATCTGCCGTAGGTGTGAATCATCGCTGCTGGTATAGAAACCATTGCTAGTGTTTCCAGCAGGTTGGTAAAAGGGTTGGGATTTTCAAAGGGATGAGCCGAGTTGATGGCAAAAAATCCGCCGCCATTTTCTCCCAGTTGTTTGATACTTTCAAAGTGAGCAACTGGGCCGCGAGCAATTATTTGCGTGTCGCCTTCTAATGTACGGGCAACTGCCGGCCATGCTAGGGTTTCTGGCACTCCCGACATCAGCAAAAGTAAGGCAATTATCAAAGAAATTGGTAGCAGAATCCTGGTGATTGATTGAATTAAATCGATGTAAAAGTTGCCCAAGGGACGGCCGGTTAAGCCCCGGATAAAAGCAATACCTACTGCTAAACCTGTAGCTGCTGAGGTAAACATTAAAAAACCCAGAGTTAACTGGGATAAATAAGTGAATGTTGTCTCGCCGGAGTAATGCTGTTGGTCGGTATTTGTGAGGAATGAAATAGTTGTGTGCAGCGCAGTATCCCAGGTTGGGGCGCTTAAGCCGGTGGCATTTAAAGGCAGCACTCCCTGAAGCATGAAAATTAGAAAAACAAATATGCCCATTGCTGCATTGCTGTAAAGTAGCGATCGGGCATATTGCCAACCTGTCATCGAATCTACAGACCGGATATTGCTGGCTTTATAGATGAGTTGTTCTACAGGTTTAATAGCGGGGTCGAGAATGGTTGGTTCTCCCATGTACACCCGCGCCATGTAGTTGCCAAAAATAGGGGCGATCGCTACTACAATGATTAGCGTTAATGCGATTTGAATTAATCCTTCAAGCATAACTGAGCCAATACTTCCTTAAAAGTGCAATCTGCTTTTAAAAATCAATATACTTGCCCTTAAGATTTTTGATAATCAGCCCGCAGGTATAAGTTGCCGTTTACCCGTTATGTTTAGCTGCTATATATTTTCCCGGACAGACAAATGTTTAAATATTTAGCAGTATCTATGCTTGCAGATATAGATGTTATATAAACGCTTTTTTTTGCGTCACAACAGACAAATTTTGGCGAAGAAAAACCGCAGGTATAAGGCAGAGAGTAGAGTGTAAATATAAAATATAAAATGGATGGATAAAGGATGTTAAACAGCTTATTGAAAATCACAGACAACCAGGCAATTCAAGAGAAGTATTTGCGGGGAAGGTGGTCGATCGCAATTTTATTTGCGATCGTTGTAGTGCTGGAATTTACTACGCCGTCGGAGTATCTGTTTGGGTATTTGTACACAGGGCCGATTTTGCTGGCCAATTCGCGCTTGAGTCAGTTGGGTAAGTTGCAAATTACGCTGGTATCGGCAGCTTTGACTCTGTTAAATTTGTTTGTTCCTCATGGAGAAGCGATCGCCCTAGCAACTGTAGCAAATAGATCGATCGCAGTCATGGCTTTAGGGGTGACGGGATATTTGAGCGATCGCAACCAGCAGTACCAAGAGACGATCGCGATCGCTAAAGCTGAGTTGCAGTCGCAGCAGCAGCTAGCAAGCATCCGAGAAGATTTTGTCTCTACTTTGAGTCACGACTTGAAAACGCCGATGCTGGGGGCGATTGAAACAATTAAAGCTTTTGGGTCAGCAAAATTTGGGAATGTCACCGCCAGCCAGCAAAAAGTTCTCGAAACAATGGCGCGATCGCACAAAATGTCATTACAATTAGTAGAAACGCTGCTAGATGTTTACCGCAACGATGCCGAAGGTTTAAAACTGCAACTTGCTCCCGTAAATTTAGTAGCTTTGGCAGAAGAAGTAATTGCAACACTCATCCATTTATCGGCGGCGCGCCGCGTCTATATTAGTATGAGTTACGGAGAGTCATATTTTCGCCGCTCTTTGTGGGTAAATGGCGATGCTGTGCAACTCCAGCGCGTTTTTGTTAATTTACTAACAAACGCCATCAATCATTCTCATCGCGGCGGTAAAGTAGAAATTGTTATGGAATCTTATTCGAGTTATCAGGTGGTGAAAGTTATCGATAGCGGTTTGGGAATTACTGCCGATGAACTGCCCCACTTGTTCGAGCGTTTTTATCAAGGAAACGGCGATCGGCAAGCCAAAGGATCGGGATTGGGATTATACTTATCCCGCCAAATCATTGACGCCCACGGCGGTATAATTTGGGCAGAAAATAACTTGCCACACGGTGCTTTATTTGGATTCCGACTCCCTGCTATCCCACAGAAATGAAACCAGCTTATCCCTTGCGAATTCTCCTAGTGGAAGATGACGAACTGTTTCGGTTAGGACTGCGAACGCGGTTGCAGCAAGAAACTTGCTTGCAAGTAATTGCCGAGGCAGAAGATGGGGAAATAGCCGTAGAATTGACTCAGGAACACTTACCCGATGTGGTAGTTCTCGATGTCGGTTTGCCGGGAATTGGGGGTATTGAAGCGTGCCGCCAAATTAAACAGCGACATCCAGCAATTCCAGTTTTAATTTTAACATCTCATTCCCAAAAATCGTTAATTGAAAGATTGATTGCTGCCGGTGCCCAGGGCTATTGTCTAAAAGGAATCGCGGCGGAAACTTTGGTTTTGGCAATTCGATCGGTGGCGGTGGGCGCTTCGTGGTGGGATAAGGCTGCGACTTTGGAAATTCGGGCGGTTTTTGCTAATCCCGAACCTTTGAAAAATGGGTTGAAATCGGAACTTTTGGAGAATCCGCTGACGAAGCGAGAACAAGAAATATTAGCTTTAATTGCGGGTGGGAAAACCAATCAGGAGATTGCTCAAATATTGTACATTGCTCCGGGGACAGTGCGAGTTCACGTGCACGCGATTTTGCAAAAGTTAGAAGTGCGCGATCGCACTCAAGCTGCTGTTCTCGCTATTCAGAAAGGATTGGTAGCACAAGAACTTTTGCCCGTCGAACCCTAAAAGGTCAACTTTTGTACTGGAATAGTCGCTTTTTGAAATAAATTACTTGCTAAACGCGCCTCTACAAGATGAATCTGTAGCAGCTTCACGGAAAGTTAATATCAGTCTTGATTGTTAATTTTATTCATGACATTGAATGTGTGAATTTGCTAAGCTCGACACATCTTAATTTTCCTACGGTCATCTAACCAGAGGTGTATTGTGCAAAATTTTATTAATTCAGTTTTTAGTTCGATCGCCTTTCTCGATTCTGCTGTTCCAGATGCCCAAACTCTCCGCAACGGCATCGCAGCGGGGACAGAAGTAATTATTCTCGATGCGGCGCGGGATGGAGTAGCACAAATTACTGAAGCGCTAGCGACTCGCAGCAATATTAAAAGCATTCATCTCATCTCCCACGGCCGCCCCGCGAGTTTGCAGCTAGGCGCGATCGAGCTAAACTTGACAAATTTAAAAACTTATGCTAGACAATTGCAGCGCTGGTCGCGATCGCTGGCAGAGAGTGGAGAGATTTTGCTGTACGGGTGCGATGTAGCGGCGGGGGAGAAGGGCGCTAACTTCGTGCAGCAACTGAGTCAGCTAACCAAGGCAAAAATTGCTGCTTCTAGATCGCCGATCGGCAGTTCTGCTAAGGGCGGAGACTGGCAGCTAGATTATACAACGGGAGCCGTGTCATCTGGGCTGGCGATCGACCCAGCCACCAGGGCCGCTTATCAATTTGCCTTCGGCCTTACTCTCTACGACGGCACAAACTATCCACCCCCTGCTGCAACACCAGGCATCGGGACAGCAGCCGGTACTCAATTAGCTTACGGACAACTACCTCTGCCTTTCCCATTGGGTTCTGGTGTCCTAGCTACTGGTGCTTTCTCGCCTAACACGACGGGCATTAATACTGCTAGCGTGACCGCAGCTAATGACACTACAGGCTATGCAGGCTATACCAACTACAACTACACCCCTACTCCCGCGCCAGGAACAGTTAATCTAGTTAACCCAAGTTTCCCCGCACTCAACCTCACCAACGGTTATAGCGTCTCTTTCAACGTTGCAGTTACGGCTGAAAACAGTAATAGTGACGATCGGGCAGGTTTCAGCATCATCGCCATTAGCAGCGACGCTCAAACTGGCATTGAACTAGGTTTCACCAATCGCAACCTTGCCCCTAACGGAGGCATTTTTGCTCAAAACGGTGGCGCATCCCCAACTCTTTTTACTCGCGGGGAAAACGCACTTGTTAACATCAGCAATGCTACCGACTACAAACTGGTGGTTCAAGGCAGCACTTACACCTTGTTTGCCGGTGGCGTAGCAATACCAAACCTGACGAATCAGCCGCTGCGGAACTACACGGCATTTGATCCAGCAACCAGCCAGCCACCTTTACCCTTTAATCCCTACAGCCTGCCAAACTTCCTATTTTTCGGCGACGACACCGACCAAGCAAGTGCCACTTTTACTCTCGGCCCCATCTCGGTTAATAATTTCCCGGTGGCCGTCAATGACAGCTACAGCGTCCTGCACGATAAAGTCCTCAGCCAATTTCCGGGAGTTTTAAGCAACGACACCGACACCAACAGCGACCCGCTGAGTCCGACTTTAGTCACAGGCCCTACCAAAGGTACACTCTCATTCAACCCCGACGGCACATTCACTTATATTCCGAAAGCAAGCTTTGTCGGGACTGACACTTTCACTTACAGTGTTAGCGACGGTACAGATTCATCTGTTCAACCAGCAACAGTTACTATCAACGTCACTAACAATCCACCCAAAGTAAATCCCGACACCTACACTGTCCTGCACGACCAAGTTCTCAACGGAATTCCAGGAGTTTTAATCAACGACACAGACGCCGACCTTGATATACTGATTCCGGCCTTAGTTACAGGCCCGAGCAACGGTACGATCACCTTCAATGCCCTCGGCGACTTCGTTTATATTCCGAAAGCAGGCTTTGTCGGTACTGATACCTTCACTTACAGCGTTAGCGACGGCGCTGCAACTGTCCCCGGTACGGTGAATCTCAACGTCACTAACAATCCACCCAAAGTAAATCCCGACACCTACACTGTCCTGCACGACCAAGTTCTCAACGGAATT
>NZ_JAUBSX010000078.1:27253-35417 GCF_036704885.1 Microcoleus sp. F4-D5
CTGATACCTTCACTTACAGCGTTAGCGACGGCGCTGCAACTGTCCCCGGTACGGTGAATCTCAACGTCACTAACAATGTGCCAACAGCACAACCAGACAGCTACAGCACAAGTGCGGGAAAAGTCCTCAGCGAAATAGTGCCGGGAGTTTTAGCGAACGATTCCGACGCGGACTTTGACACGCTGACTGCTGCGGTGGCCGCAAATCCGACGAAAGGGTCGATCGCCCTCAACAAAGACGGTTCTTTCACTTATACTCCTAACGCAGGCTTTTCTGGAACAGACACCTTTACCTACACAGTCAGCGACGGGATAGTTAACTCTGTACCCGCTACCGTAACTGTAAACGTCAACAATAACCCGCCTACAGCCAATTCTGACAGCTATACCACTGTTTTTAATACGAGTCTCAACGTGACGGGTTTGGGAGTCTTAATCAACGATACAGACCCGGAAAACGACCCGCTGACGGCGATTCTGGTGACAAATCCGGCTACAGGGTCGATCGCCCTTAACGCTAACGGTTCTTTCAGTTACACTCCGAATGCTGGTTTTGCAGGGACAGACTCTTTTACCTACAAAGCTAATGACGGGAAAGCTGATTCTGCGATCGTCACAGCAAGCATTGTTGTCAATAACCCTCCGACTCCGACGCCGACTCCCACGCCAACTCCGACGCCGACTCCCACGCCAACTCCGACTCCGACGGGAACTCCGACTCCAACTCCCACGCAAACTCCGACTCCAACTCCCACGGGAACTCCGACTCCAACTCCCACGCAAACTCCGACGCCGACTCCCACGGGAACTCCGACTCCAACTCCCACTCCCACGCAAACTCCGACGCCGACTCCCACGGGAACTCCGACTCCAACTCCCACTCCCACGCAAACTCCGACTCCCACACAAACTCCGACTCCGACGGGAACTCCGACTCCGACGCCGACTCCCACGCAAACTCCGACTCCCACCGAAACTCCCACGCAAACTCCAACTCCGACTCCCACCGAAACTCCCACGCAAACTCCAACTCCGACTCCCACCGAAACTCCCACGCAAACTCCGACGCCGACTCCCACCGAAACTCCCACGCAAACTCCGACGCCGACTCCCACCGAAACTCCGACACCGACTCCAACGGAAACTCCGACACCGACTCCCACCGAAACTCCCACGGAAACTCCGACTCCGACTCCCACCGAAACTCCCACGGAAACTCCGACTCCGACTCCCACCGAAACTCCCACGGAAACTCCGACTCCGACTTCCACGGATACGGAAACTCCCACGGATACGGAAACTCCCACGGATACGGAAACTCCCACGGAAACTCCGACTCCGACTCCCACGGATACGGAAACTCCCACGGATACGGAAACTCCCACGGATACGGAAACTCCCACGGAAACTCCGACACCAACTCCCACGGAAACTCCGACACCAACTCCCACGGAAACTCCTGTTGACTCTGACAGCGTTCGCGGCGGGGATACTGATTGCATTTGCGAACAGATTACCCTGCCCGCGATCGGTTCGATTCCCGGCCCGAATTCAGTCGATCGCACTTTCAACGGCACTGACGGCGACGATTTCCTCACCGGCAGCAATCTCAGCGACGCTATCAACGGTTTCAACGGCGACGACATTCTGCTGGGTGAAAGGGGCAACGATAATATTTTTGGCGGACTGCCTGCCAATGACCCCATTGGCCCGGATGCAGACCAAGACTTGCTGTTTGGCGGCGGTGGCAATGACTACCTCAACGGCAATGCCGGCAACGATCTCATTTTCGCGGGTAAGGGCGATGATGCGGCGATCGGCGGCAAAGACGATGACTTGATTTGGGGCGACAAAGGCAATGACACTCTGGTTGGGTATCAGGGTAACGACTGCTTGTTTGGAGGCAGTTTTGACCCGTCTAACCCTGACTCCAATGGACGCGATTTGCTGTTTGGCGGTGCTGGCAACGACTTCTTGAACGGGGGAGATGCTGCTGATACTTTAAGCGGCGGAAAAGGCAACGATACGGTTTACGGGGGCAAGGGCAATGATGTTGTGGTGGGGGGTACAGGCAACGATCTGCTGTTGGGCGATCGCGGCAGTGATAGCATTTGCGGCGGCGAGGGGGACGATACTATTTTAGGAGACAGCGCGATCGACTTTAACGGCGAGCCAGATTCCCTGTGCGGCGCTGCTGGCAACGATCTGATGTTTGGCAACGGCGGTTCCGATCGACTGTGCGGCGATGAGGGCAACGATACTCTCTACGGCGGCAAAGGTGACGATTGTCTGATTGGGGGTTTGGGAAATGATATTCTCAACGGTGGCATTGGGCGCGATCGCTTTGTTTTAACAGCAGGTGAAGGCAGCGATATAATTACTAATTTCACCAAAGGTGAAGATTTGCTGGTGTTAGCGGGCGGTCTAACTTTTGCTCAACTTAGTATTACCCAAAACCCTAATGCAGCTTTCATCAGGATCGGTCAGAACGGTCAACTGTTGGCTGCTTTGAATGGAGTGCAAGCTAGTGCGATCGGAATACAAGACTTTACCGTAATTTAGTAAATCGATCGCGCCTTATTTTCAACCCAAATAAACGCCAATAAACGCAGATAAATCAGATCATATCTGCGTTTATTGCCCTTCATCTACCTGTATCTGGGGTTTTCAAACTCATCACATAGTAAATTGCCCAAATAGCCATCGCCCGCAAATAGTGACTCGCCCGAAAAGTTCCCCCGGCGGTAATCGCTTCCGGCGTGCGAAACTGCAACCCATTCTCATAAATCTGTTTCACCACCGCATCCGTCAATTTAAAGGCTTTCTCCTCCATCCCCATCTGTACCAAAAAAGCCGCCAACCCAAAATTAATCCCCGTCCAAACTTCCAAAGGATGAGTCGCATTCGGATTTTCCGGCGAACCGTTTAACATCACCCCATTTGCCGCACCGAACTCGCCATCGTTGAACTTCAAAAAGCAAGATTCGTACACAGTTTCTAAAGCGCTGACTGCACATTCTGGCGGCACAATATCCGGAAGTCCTAACAGTTTCGCGTAAAATTGACCGCACAGTTGGTCTGTCATCACCACTTCTGATTTACTCTCGCTGTCCAAACGGTAATATTGACCGTTCCACAGTTTTTCTTGATAGTTAGGTCTTGCTTGTTTCAGCCAACTGCGATACAATGCTATCTGTGCTTGAGGGTTAGGAACTATCTGTGGTGTAGCATCTTCCAAGATTTCGCCGATCGCGATCGCAGCTTCCAGCGCCGCCAACCACAAACCCCCGCAATAGGCACTTATTCCCCGCATTTGCCAATCATCAAACGTCTGATCCGGTGCTCCAGAATTCTCAGGAATTCCGTCCCCATCCTCATCAAAAGTTTTCAGATAAGCCAAAGCCTCAACAATTGCCGGCCAACACTCTTGCAGAAACTCGCAATCTGTGCCGCCAGTCAACAAAAAGTCACGATAAACCTGCAACACAAAATCGCAAGGCAAATCCTTCCACAAATTGCAATCTTGATAGCTAGTATAATTGGTTTTCTCCCAAGGATGTTCGTTAGGAGCACCCAAATCGTGCGGCGTCGCCCCGACAGCTTTTCTAATAGCCGAGGCTTGATTCCAGCCAATAATTCTCGGCGTATCGTCTCCGGCAGAAATTGCCCTAGCGAACGCTAAAACCACCGACTTTTCCAAATCTGGCCACAGCATCAACAAAGCAAAAGAACCGTAAAGCCGTACATCCAAACTTTCGTACCAGCGGTAATCGATGCACTCCAAAACCGCAAATTGACCCTTCGGATCGCGTTCGTCAGCCGCACTCCAAAGAGTACCGCCGTCAGTCAGGGCGTATAACTCGTTAAACAGCGCCATTTTAAAACTGTCTGACAAATCTTTCCGTTCTAAAATCGGTTTTTGCCAAGCTTCGATATTTTCGCGCCAAGTATCGGAATGCTTCATTGCAGTGCGAATAATCGGCCAAGCATTTTTGCCGTTGCGGCCGAAGAAATCCGTATAGCGGCGGTAGTACCAAACTCCAGATGCAAACTCAGTAACTGGCAAATCCCAAGCTATAATAAAGGGAATTTTGCGAGTTTTTCCCGGTCGAATAGTAAAGCGAACTGCGATCGCACAAGCCAACTGTTCCCCTACTGCTGCTGCTGTCTCGTCTCTGTCATCTAACAAGAAACCTTCAGCAGAAAAGTTGCGCCAAATATCGTCACCGTTCCCCGCCGGGTTCCAACGAGTTTGATAGAATACTTCTACCGCCGGATTAGTAATAGTTGCGATCGCCCATTGTCCATCCCCCTCTTGCGGTTCGTCCTCAGCAGTCAACCGCGTCATCACGCAACCGATTCGGTGGAAATCTTCCACCAGCAAATTCAAATTTCCGGCACTTTCTCCCCACCGGGGTTGATAGTCATAAAATGGACTGCCATCATCTCGCACCTTCACTGTCGGCGACTTATTAGCATTAGTAAACCAACCGACAATATTCTCCCAAGTCAGCATGATGCTGAGAGTAATCGGCGCATCTGTAGGATTGTGCGCCACCCATTCAAATATGGCAACTGGGTAACTGGTTTCCTGATAATTGTTCGGCAAAATAGGCGAAAATTGCTCGCAGCTTAATTTAGCCTCAAACACATTTTCATAAACAAACCAACTGCGCGGATACAAAGCATGATAAGTCCCCGAAGTTGACTCTTCCCTTCTTCCTTCTTCCTTCTTCCTTCTTCCTTCCGATGGATACCATTTCCAACTAGATAAACTACCATCGGTAGGCGGTTCAGTGGACAGTGCAAAAGCTTTTTTGTTACCTTGAGTCTCTTCAAAAACGCTGAACTGACAAGCCGGCAAACTGCGAAAAATGTGTTCGCCGCCGTCAATGTGCCAGAGGTTGAAGTCGCCGCGGGGCGATCGCCCGATGCAGCCGGCACCGAACCCGCCCAGAGGCATTCCGTGCCAGGGGCCGTCGTCGAGATTGCTTGCGTAGCGGACTGTATAGGGATTCTCCCAACCGAGGCCGATGGGACGTTTCCAGGCGTGCGGGGGGATGTTTGGATTAGATGTGCGATCGTTCATAATTTATTTTATCAGCAAGGGCGATCGGTCAAATTCCGCCAGAGCTTTAATAGTATAAAGCCCATTTGACATCTCAATTTGGGGCCTCTTGCCTCGCGTTACCACACATCAGTTAAATCTAAAATAAATCCCGGCAACACATCTTCTCCAGACAAATTGCTGGGATTGTCTAATATTTCCACATCTCGATCGTGTCTGTATATCTCAACTTTCTTGTTTTTGCGATCGATTAACCATCCCAAACGCGCTCCATTGGCGATGTATTCTCGCATTTTTTCTCGCAATGGTTCCATGTTGTCAGATTTAGAGCGCAATTCTACAACAAAATCCGGACAAATGGGAGCGAAACCTTCTTGTTCTTTGGCTGTGAGAGTTTGCCACCTTTCTAATTTAACCCAGGAAGCATCAGGGGAGCGATCGGCCCCATTGGGCAGTTGAAAACCAGTAGAAGAGTTAAATGCTACTCCCAGCTTGGTTTGGCGGTTCCACAGCCAGACTTGTCCTTCTATATCTAGATTGCGCTTACCTGTATCGCTTCCAGTGGGGGGCATAACAATTAATTCTCCTGTAGCTGTTCTCTCCAGTCTTAAGTCACGGTTGACGGCAGCAATTTGCTGGAACTGTTCGTGAGTTACTTTGAAGGTTTGGGGAATGGTAATGGTGTTGTTGAGCATATTGTGCGGCCTCGCGATCGGCTATTACCTATTCTATTGTGTCATAGTCTTTTCTTTACTATATGAATCATCAATATCAAGTCATATCGTTTTCGGTTGCATTGTCAGTCCTGGACGCGCTTCTATCGAATAAACCGGGTTTTTTACCGAAGATTCGGGTGGTGACGAGGATTTCGGAAAAAACCCGGTTTCTGGACTCCATACTAAGTCCCGAACAGGATTTATATCTCTAACTTCTTCGCACTTGCACTGTAAACTCGATCGAATACCCAATCTTTTTCCAGCATCTTCGAGACATAACCGTTTAGTCGATCGAGTTTACAGTGCTAGAAATTCCATAAATTCCTAATTTTGATGCAAAGCCTCGACTTCAGCCGCAAAATCATTGACAAAGATGACAATTTGATTGAATTATGTCAGGCAGAAGGGGTGAATAATAACGGTTCCTGACGGGATATTTTTTCGCAGTCGATCGATATCCGCAGGTTGGGTTTCAAAGAAAGAGTTCGGCAACTTCGGGAAATTGGCGAGAGATGTCTAAGGACGTTATCTTTACTTCCGCCGTCTCTGGATTTTGCACTTTAAAATCGCTCGTTGGAGATAAAGCTTTATTCGATCAACTGCAGGGACGGGAAACAAACGATACAAGCGATCCGCAAAATCCCAGAGTGTGGCGGTTATTAATCAATCGCGGCGGTCAATTGTATGCGTTTAAAGCTTTACATAAAAGTGCACCTGCTAAAGAACGTCCTCTGGTTTTATCAATTAGCGAAAAACAGTTGTTGATTCTGAGTCCAGAAGCAACTAAAAAGCGGTAAGTAGCGATCGCCCCTAGCCCCCAGGGCTGCGGTAAAGCTAGTCAATGCTTCGATCGAAGGCAGAATTTTTTCTGTTCCAAAAATACATCTGGATTCGTTACAGTTTTCTCTAAATCAGTTAACTGGCTTTGGGGAGATTTGGCGATCGATGTTTTTCAGGTTTAATTATCCGGCAGCCTCAGCCGGATGTTTTCAAGTTTATCCTATTCCCAAAGAGATAGTCATTCTCAGAAATTACCCACTCCATCGCAAAAACCGGGGTTTTATATGTTTCTGCGCTGCGAGCGATTTTTCTCAAAAAAAAATTGTTCTTGGACTCCTATCTCTAATTTATATATGTAGTTTGACACGCCACTTTATCGCGGTAGAATATCATCTAACCGAAGTTGCAAGTTCTTTAGCAGAGGAGAAATAATCGGTTGACCGAGGCGAAATAGTTGCTGGATGTAATCTTGGTCAATCAGTTGGCAAACAGTAAGAGTAGGTTGTTTCGGTTTACCGATAAAAGCCACGCCTCCCAATCCGCGATCATCAACGATCCAATATTCTGGAATTCCTAAAAGAGCATATTCTTCAACTTTTCGCGCGTAATCTGTTTCCCAGTTAGTGCTGACAACTTCTACAACTAATTTAATCGATCGCCCCAGCGCAATCACAGGCTCTCTTTCCCAAAGAGGTTCGCTGACAATAGCAGTTTCATCTAACACGACAATATCGGGACGGCGGGCAGTAGCTGCATCTGAAAATGGACGGATCAAACAAGTGCGGGGAATGAACCAGGGTAGTTTTTCGGCTGCGATGGCGATGCCGATTTGAGTTGCTAGTTTACCGCTGACGGTTTCGTGCGGGCCTGTTGGTTCCCTGTCAACTAATTCTCCGTCAGCGAGTTCGTAGCGGAAGTTGTCACAATATCGATCGAGGAATGTTTCAAAAGTTAGGATTTTTTGCGCGGTGTAAGCCATTAGAAACTAATAGTTTTTTGCTCAAAATCTTATTCTATAGCGCGTCGCGTGAGAACCCCGGTCTTTTAAGCCGGGGATGAAACGCAGTTGTAGCCTTTAGGCTACGAGTGTTCCATATTATTTATTCCTTTGACTTTCAATATACTTTTTCACAGTTTCGGTTGAGACGTTGCCAACACTGCCGACAAAATAACTAGGACTCCACAAGGTAGGCAATTTTAATAATTCAGGAAACTCTTTCCTCAAGTAACTCGAAGCCCTGCCTTTAACCCTCTGCATGACGAAGCTAGCAGAATCAGTCGGCTTAACGTTAACCAATAAATGTACGTGGTCTGGCATGATTTCCAAGGCAATAATTTTCCACCTGTTTTCCGTTACGACCTCAAAAATAATTTCTTGCAGCCGTTCCGCAATTTTACCGACGAGTACCGCTTTGCGACGCTTGGGGATAAAAACAAAGTGCATATTGATCAGTGAGACAGCGTTACTCTCGTGCCGATACTCTAAATCTTTTTTTGACAAACTCGCCATAGAGTGATTGACTTCGTTGATTGATAGTGTATACTCAACATATCACAGCGACAAAACTTAAATAATGTTTGGATGTCAACAGATCCTGCTC
>NZ_JAUBSX010000079.1:0-34376 GCF_036704885.1 Microcoleus sp. F4-D5
TCACGGCGACCATTATTGATCGTCCGCTCTCTTAATCCTGGTGGTGTAACCTTTTGACACTGATTCAGCAAGCCCTACTTAGGACAAAATTTGAGCCAGTTTTAGACCTCCAATCCCGATCCTGCCCCGGGTGGAATATTACGGCACTTTTCAGGTTAGTGAGGTACACAACAGAGGTAGGAACACGGCGCCGTGCCGTGTCCCTACGGTAATAGAAGAGCTGGGTGTACTTCACAAACGCGGAATCTGCTGTATTTTTAGGTGTCTGACGTGCAGCTAACTTTGAAAAATAGCTCCTGAAACCCTAAGCCCTTTAAGGTTTTTGAAACCGTTCAAAAAATGTCCGAATAATTGAAATGTTAAAGGTTACGGCGTATCATCTGTCATCTGTCATTAGATAGAGTTACACCAACATGAAACTTGTTACAGCAAGTTGCCGTCTCCTCTCAAGGTTCCCTTTTGAAAAAATCACAACCTGAGACCTCAAACCAAATTAAACGCCCAAAAGCCTTGATTTAAAAGATTTTATGTAAACTGACCAAAGTTAATTAAAGGAAATGTAAAGGTATCCGTGGAAGTACGGAAATTGATAGATATAATAGCTCGTAAGGATGTGCATCTACAGCGGTGATTTGATGAAGACTATGAATACTATGCGTACTTTGATTCAGCTTACAACAACGGCAACCCTGGCTGCCTGTTTGCAAGTGAATACAGTCGGCACTGCAAATGCGGCTGGAGTGCCCCGCAACTCAAACAGCAACTTGACAAAAGACCGTAGCTTGCGGGGCGGGACGCCATCGACCCCCAGAGTTTGGATAGTTGCACCAACCTCTAGCTTGGCAAATCCCCAACAATACGAACCGCCCCCGAACGGGAGCCCCAAAAGTGAGGGTACGGGGACACGCTGACCCCAACTTTTCAATCTTCTATTCGCCCAGATAGAGCCGCAGATTTGTACCAATGGCAGTGGCGAATTAAAGTGTGCGTGCACCAATCCGGATCTGTGAGGGGATAGTCCACCCGGTAGTGACCCCCGCGACTTTCAGTCCGAAACGCAGCACTTTTGAGAATTAAGTAGCCGATATCCAATAAATTAGCCAGTTCCCCCCAATTTCGCAAAATCGAGCTATTCTCCGCACCAGCAGGGGAAAAATCAATAATTTGTCCGGGCACTAAATCATCCAGCGCTTGACTCAAAGGCAAAGACGCAAATTCTTGCCGCCAAATCTCAACTTGGACGATCGCACTTTCCAAGTCCCGCTGTCCCCGGCAAATTCCCGCACTCTGCCACACCAAATTCGGCAACTCGACCCGCAAATGTTCGATCGCCTCAATGTCCTTCCGACAAATCGATTTTTCTAAGATTTCCCCTACATCTAACGGATCTGCGAATGCCTCGGGCTTTCCACCTTCTACCTGCAAAAGTCCCATCTGCGCCCCAAAAACCAGACATTCCAGCAGCGAATTGCTCGCCAACCGATTAGCGCCGTGTACCCCCGTGCTGGCAGTTTCTCCCACAGCGTACAAACCCGGAATCGAAGTTTGGTTGAACTTGTCAGCCAAAATCCCTCCCATCCAGTAATGGGCGGCGGGCGTCACCGGCACCGGTTCGGAAAAAATATCAATTCCCCAATCAGCGCACACTTGAATAATATTCGGAAACCTGTAGCGCAGTCGATCGACCGCAATCGGCCGCAAATCCAGCCAAACGTGAGGTTCCCCCGTCTTCTGCAAGTGGCGGAAAATAGCGCGGCTGACAACATCCCGAGGGGCGAGTTCCCCACTGGGGTGAAAGTCAAAAGCAAAGCGATATCCTTTACTGTCAACCAAATGAGCTCCTTCTCCCCGCACCGCTTCGCTAATGAGAAACCGAGGCGCGCCCGCTTTGCTGAGGGCCGTCGGGTGAAACTGCACAAATTCTAAATCTCGCAGCAGCGCCCCGGCGCGCCACGCAATTGCCACCCCGTCCCCGGTACTTACCGACGGGTTGGTCGTGTGAGCAAAAACCTGTCCGCCGCCGCCTGTCGCCAGCACTACGGCGCTAGCCCGCAGCCACTTGACTTGTGAGCCGCAAATCGAGCTAATGCCCTGACAGCGCCCGGTTTCGTCTAGCCACAGACTCAAAGCAAAGGCAGGGGATACGAGTTCAATGTTTTTGCGGCTCAATACTTTGGCTGTCAGCGTAGCGATCACGGCTTTGCCCGTAGTGTCGGCGGCGTGGAGGACTCGGCGGCGGGAGTGGGCGGCTTCTAGGGTGAGGGCTAAATCTGGGCCGGTGCGATCGAATGCAACGCCCATTTTCACTAGGGAGTCAATGCAAGCACCAGCTTCCCCGACTAAAAATTTCACCGCCTCCAAATCGCAAAGACCGGCTCCTGCAGCGAGTGTATCCTGAACGTGCAGCGCTTCGGAATCTTCAGGGGCGATCGCCGCGGCAATCCCTCCTTGAGCCCAATCGCTTGCTGAAACAGGTAGGGTATTTTTATTGATCAAGCCCACCTGCAAATGTTCTGGGAGGCAAAGTGCGGTGTACAACCCGGCCGCGCCAGCACCTATCACCAATACGTCAAATTTGTCAGTCATAAGTCTGCAGCCAGTCAATTTTAGATTTTAGATTTTAGATTTTAGGTTTTAGATTTTAGATTTTAGATTTTAGAATTGAGTCTACAGATGAATCTGAGGGCTTGAACTAATGTCCGTGGAGGGATTTTAGATTTTAGGTTTGAGAATTGAGTCTACAGATGAATCTGGGGAACGCGCTTATTTCAATCTAGCGAATTTTGGTCGGCTTTTGCCGCACGGTGGTTGAAAGTAAGTCTCCAGAAATTAAAGGCAGAAGTCATCAGCCTGTAGAAAAAAAATTTTTCTTTATGCCGAGTGCCTTCTGCCAAATGTCGAATGCCTTCAAATTAGGCCCGCTGCTACCTAGTCGTAGAGACCATTATTCAACCTGTTGTCTCCTTCAATAAAGACTGATTCGACCTCTGTTACGGTGAATTTGTCCATGTTAGCTTGCAGCACCTTTTTTTGAGCTTCCGTCAAGTCTGAAATGTTGAGTACGTCCTCAACTTTTTCGTAAGGAGCATTCTTAATAATTAATCGAGCTAAAGTGGGATACAGCCCTCGAAATTCCCGAAAGTCCCGAACCGCGCTGTTGTTCAAATCAAGTTTTTTGCCGTATTCTGTGGCAAGCTTGTCATCGGCGCGATTGGTTCTAGGTGCTACTTCAACGGCTATGAGCGAGGATGATGGCAAGACGATACGGCTCAAGGTCGCCGCGATCGCGCTTTGGTTTCCAGCCCATGCAAAGCAGCCCAGCACTAAGCCCAATACTGCCAATAGACGACCCAATCGTTTCATGAAGTTTTGTCTCCCAATTTCATACACAGCATTTATGTAGAGACTACCATTTTGCTTATGCAGTTTTGCAGATAAATCCGCAACAGCTAGAGGGTTGTTATAAACTTTACATTTAGGTATTGACACTAAGGACGATATATGATATTTGTCGAAGTCTAGGAATCGCAGGCAAGTTTATCGAAGGCGCTCCCCATTAAAAACAGGGACTTCCATTTTTAAGGGTTAATTTTTTGCCCCGCACCGAATTGTCTAGCTATTGAGAACTCTTTCTTGTGGTTTTGAGAAAAGCGTTCAAGTCACCGTAAGTACCGCCGTAAATCACGCTGGGAGTGTCGTAACCCTTCAAAGCAACGGTGTGCTGCTCGAAAGCGCCCTGGGCCCCCAATTCCGTCAGGTATTTGTAGGTTGTTTCTCCCACGGCAATATCCTTGCCGATTTGCTTAGTGGAAGACTCCAGGCGAAATGCTGCGTTTACAGTATCTCCCAAGGCGGTGTAGTCCGATCGGTCGCTGCTGCCAGAATTTCCCACCATTGCATAACCGGTATTGATCCCGGCGCCGACTCGCAAAGGAAAAGGCAGGGGGTAACGGCTGCTGAGTTCGTCTGTTGCCTTGTGCAGTTCGCTCAAAGCTTGGCAAATCCGCATCATTTCCTCGCTGCTGACACCGCTGGTTTTATGGAACCAGACCGCCATGATCGCATCGCCGATGTATTTGTCCACCCAACTGCCGTGTTCGCGAATTATCTGTCCTGCTTTGCGGAACCAGTTGCCGATGACTTCCGAGAGGAGGGTTTCGTCTAGCTGCCTAGTCAAAACTGTAAAGTCTCGGATGTCCATTACCATGACGCTAATCAGGCTGCGCACCGTCAAAGTCGCCGTAAAATCGTCAGAGTCTGTGTCGTGTATGGGATCGTGCCGGTAGCCGGCAGTTGGGTTGTAGAAATCCAATTCTGTTTGACCGAAAATAATCCGATCGCCATTTCTGAGAGTGACGGGAATACTGACGCGCCGCCCGTTGACAAAAGACCCGTTGCGGCTGCCCAAATCGATCAGGTAGAACTCTCCTGTCTCCATTTGCTGTAACATCGCGTGATTGCGGGAAATCCAGCGATCGGTCAGTACAAAATTATTGTCATCGCTCCGCCCTACTGTCCAGCAATTGCTGCCGGAGAGCGGCAAGTAGCGATTGCCGCCTTTCTCTGTACGAAGTACCAAATGTGGATTGGCTTGCAAAGTCACCACAGCCCTAAAAACGACATCAAGTCAACCGATTTGAGGTTTTAAACTTTAAATTTTAACTTTACCGCGCGGCTTATAACTGAGATTACTGCTAAAAAACCTCAAATCGGCTGTTCTCAAATCTAAAAATTGTTTAGTCGATCGTCGATCGACCAAACCATAAAGGATTGCCGAACCACAACTCGATCGCCAGCGAAGGTAGTTATGGTTCGATCATAAGCGAAATTGTCATATTTTTCACCCCAAAGATGTATCTGGGGAGTTAAATTTGCTGCTTGTTGCGGAAAATATAATTATCTACCCAATATTTTACCTAATGTCGCCTAGCGCACCCAGAGCCAAGTTTTATTGATGCTGATGGGGGCCCCAAAAAACAGGAAAATGGATCTCCGGCTCAGACCGAGAGTTGTTAAACACAAGGTATCTTTAAGATTTGTTGCTTAACTTCATGTTTTTGAAGGTATCAACAAAGCCTTTTCCTCGCTGCGGCGGTCAATAAATTAGAAACACGAGAATTTTATGTTGTCGAAAAGAATTTTGCCTTGTCTGGATGTCAAAGCCGGCCGCGTGGTCAAAGGTGTCAATTTTGTTAACCTGACTGATGCTGGCGATCCGGTAGAAATGGCTCAGGTATACAACGATGCCGGTGCTGACGAGTTGGTGTTTCTGGACATTACCGCGACTCACGAAGACCGGGACATTATTATTGATGTGGTGTACCGCACGGCCGATCGAGTATTTATCCCTTTGACGGTGGGCGGCGGCATCCAATCCTTAGACAGCATTAAAAGGTTGTTGAGGGCCGGGGCAGATAAGGTCAGCATTAATTCGGCGGCAGTACGCGATCCGAGTTTAATTGACAAAGCGAGCGATCGATTTGGCAATCAGTGCATTGTAATCGCGATCGACGCCCGCAAACGGCAAGACGCAGATAATCCCGGTTGGGACGTGTACGTGCGCGGAGGCCGAGAAAATACCGGCAAAGATGCCATCGCCTGGGCCAAGGAAGCCGAACAGCGCGGTGCCGGGGAAATTCTGGTGACAAGCATGGACTCGGACGGCACTCAAGCCGGTTACGACTTGGAATTAACCCGCAGCATCGCCGAAATAGTCGAAATTCCCGTCATTGCTTCCGGCGGTGCCGGCAACTGTCACCACATCTACCAGGCCGTGACTGAGGGCAAAGCAGAAGCCGCACTCCTAGCTTCTCTGCTGCATTACGGGCAACTTAGCGTCGGTGAAATTAAGACTTATCTAGCAAAATATCAAGTTCCTGTGCGACAGCAGCAGCCATTAATCATGAGTCACGAGTCGTGAGTCAGTGGATAGTCGGGAACTTATCATAATTTTGCAACATTTTCCACAAACCGCTCTGCGGGTTCACTCAAGCGCCCTCTCACAGTGCCAACAGCCTAAATCAAACCCCCCACCCCACGAAAAAACTCGTCAGTCACATTGATACCGCTATGTGAGGCCCACCCGAAGGCACTTGTGTAGAATTTTTTTGATTCTGCACAAGTGCCTTCTACATCAATGTCTTGGGGCGATCCGCGCCAGTCATCTAGAAATATTCCCTGAGAAGGATTTCAAATACCAGCTTTTTCAGTTACATATTATATATTAGTTCAATTTGAAAGAAAGCAACGGTTGCTTTTCTCAAACTTGAGTTAAAGATTGTGCAGAATTTGAGCGAGCTTCAGCCTGTTAACAATCTTACAGATCAAAACTTCTAAAAACGGAGAAACTTTGTATGTCTTTTATCAGCTTTAACTTCCCTGCCAAGCGTTTAGTTCGCAGTTTAATAGCTGTTTGTTTTTGTGCCTTGATGTTTGTTTCTAATGCTTTCCCGGCTTTTGCCGTTACCAGCAGCCCCACCCAAGGTGAAGACCAACTTCTGGGTATTGAAAAAAAATCTCAAGAAGCTGTAATGAAAAAACCAATGTCCTTAGAAGAAACTCAAGAAAAAGCGAGCAAAGGGCCTAACGAAGTTCAGGGAGACGCTGACATTGATAAAATGAAAAATCCTTCTAACACAAGCGCTACATCCTTTGAGCAACAAGTCAAAAAGGCTGTTGGTAAAATCAAAAACTAACTCGGGGCGCAGCAGTCAACCGACAGTTGTCAGTATAAAAGATTAGGGACACGGCGCGGCGCCGTGTCCCTAGAATTTTTTTGTAGAAACACCGCACCGCGCCACCTCCTTTGAAAGGCCGTATCCAATCTAAATTTAACTTGAGTTTTCAGAATTGGTCTTTAGATGGAATAAAAAAGTGGAAAGGACTTGGCATCTTTCGGCTTTACGAACACTCTTTGCTGGGGCTGCAAGTTCAAGCTATCGAATCTTTCTCTAGTCAAATTAGCGTTTACTACTTGACCGTCATCTAAGGTTAATTCTACCTGAATTTCCCATCCCAAATGAATCAAGCGACTGATTCTTGCAGGCACTGTTGCATTATTTTCTGTAGTTTCAATTACTACGTCGTGAGGGCGCAAGAAAATCTCCGGGTTGACTGAGTCAAAGCCGTTGTCTTGAAACATCCTGGAACTGCTGGGCAAGACGTTGACCGGACCGATAAAACTCATGACAAAAGCACTGGCTGGATTGTCGTAAATTTCTGCGGGTGTTCCTACTTGTTCGATTTTACCTTTATTCATTACTGTAATGCGATCGGCAACTTCCATCGCTTCTTCTTGATCGTGGGTCACAAAGACTGTGGTAACGTGTACTTCGTCGTGCAGTCGCCGCAACCAAGCACGCAAGTCTTTGCGAACTTTGGCATCGAGAGCTCCAAAAGGTTCGTCTAGCAGTAAAACTTTCGGTTCCACAGCCAGGGCTCGGGCGAGGGCCACCCGCTGTCGCTGGCCTCCTGAAAGTTGGGACGGGTATCTATCGCCCAATCCTCCCAATTGCACTAAATTCAACAATTGTTCTACCCGCGATTTGACTTTCGCCCGCGGTGTTTTCTGAATTTCCATGCCGAAAGCGATGTTTTTTCGCACTGTCATGTGCTTGAATAGCGCGTAGTGCTGAAACACGAACCCAATTTTGCGGTCTTGGACGCTAGTATTGGTCGCATCTTGTCCTGTCAGCCAGATTTTGCCGGAGTCGGGCATTTCTAAACCGGCAATCAGCCGCAGCAGCGTAGACTTGCCGGAACCAGACGGGCCCAGCAATGCAACTAGGGAACCGGATTCAATTTCCAAGCTGACTCGATCGAGTGCTTGGAAACTGCCAAACTGTTTTGATACGTTTTCTACAACTATGCCCATAGGAAATTCGACCGCGAAGCCGCGTACAAGATTTAAGGGATTTAACAGGTTTAACGGATGGATGTTGAGCTTCCAGGTTCGACGTTCAAGCGAAAAATGTTAAGCTCCGGTTTGTGGATGGGTTAAAGTAAATTTTTTATAGCACGATCGCACATCCGTTTGTTAATTTTAGGCTTTTGGCGATCGGTCAGTCGATTTTAGATTTTAGATTTTAGATTTTAGATTTACTTGCAGCGCAGTGAATCTGGAAGATGGAACTAGGGTCTAAAATTTTGGGCTCTCCACGACAGGAGTCGGGGCTTTGTATCGGTTTTTGGGCGGTGTCAAACACCGGAAAATTCACAAAAATGCACCTCTCAAATAAAACTACACAATTCTTGGCCACCAAAGTTGGCGTTTGGTACTACAATGCAGCAAAAGTTCAAGCGTTTTTGACTTCAAGGGCTCAGGGGTAAAGGAAAATGGGAGATGTTGGACGTGTGCCTGTAGGAATAGTTGGCGCTTCAGGTTACGGCGGCGTGCAACTTGTGCGACTGCTGGCGGATCACCCAGCGGCCGAAGTAGTCTATTTGGGCGGGGATAGCAGTGCGGGAAAACCTTTTTCCAGCCTTTATCCGCATCTGACTAGCTGCATTGACTTGACTGTCGAAGCGATCGACTTAGATAAAATAGCGGCAAAATGTGAGGTTGTTTTTCTGTCGCTGCCGAACGGTTTAGCTTGCAAAATGGCACCGACGCTGATCGCAAAAGGCTGCAAAGTCTTGGATTTGTCGGCTGACTACAGATTTGAAAATCTGGAAACTTACAAAGCTTGGTACGGCGGCGAACGATTAGACTCTGAAGTGGCTGCAACCGCTGTTTACGGTTTGCCAGAATTGTACCGCGATCGCATTAAAAACGCTCAGTTAGTAGGCTGTGCCGGCTGCTACGTCACTGCTAGTTTATTAGCGCTGGCACCTTTGCTCAAACAAGGTCTCATCGTGCCAGAAACAGCAATTATCGACGCCAAATCCGGTACTTCTGGAGGGGGCCGCAAAGCCGAAATTAATCTCTTGTTGGCTGAGGCAGAGGGTTCTCTGGGCGCTTACGGCGTTGGCCGCCACCGCCACACGCCAGAAATTGAACAAATTTGCAGCGACTTAGCCGGACAAGATATCAAAGTTCAATTTACTCCCCACCTAATTCCGATGGTGCGAGGAATTCTGGCAACTGTTTACTCAACTCTGCGCGATCCGGGATTGGTTCGGGAAGATTTGATCACTATTTTTAGCGCTTTTTACCGCAATAGTCCTTGGGTAAAAGTGTTACCGGCTGGGGTTTATCCGCAAACAAAATGGGCTTGCGGCACGAATCTTTGTTATATCGGCATCGAAGTCGATCCGCGGACTGACAGAATAATTGTGATGTCGGCGATCGACAATTTAATTAAAGGTCAAGCCGGTCAAGGCATCCAGTGCATGAATTTGATGATGGGCTGGGAAGAAACTTTGGGTCTGCCTCAATTGGCTTTCTATCCTTAATTGAGAATGGGTAATGGGTAATTGGTAATTAGTAATTGAGTGGGGGCGGGTTTACAAGATTGTGGTTTTTAGACAAAAATTGTTTGTAAAACCCGCCCCTACAGAATCTAAATTCCCGATTACCGATTCCCGATTACCGATTACCGAGTGTTATTTCGGCCCGAAACCGATCGACCCAGCATAAATTGCCCGATCGCCCAAGTCGTCCTCAATCCGCAGCAAGCGGTTGTATTTGGCAACTCGTTCGCTGCGGCATAGCGAACCAGTCTTGATTTGACCGGCGCGAGTCGCTACCGCCAAATCGGCAATTGTGGTATCTTCAGTTTCGCCGGAACGGTGGCTGATGACCGATCGATAGCTGTTCCTTTTGCCGAGGTCGATCGTCTCCAAAGTCTCCGTCAAAGAACCAATTTGATTCAGCTTAATCAAAATCGAATTGCTAGCTTTCAAATCAATTCCTTTTTGCAGTCGCGTGCGGTTGGTAACAAACAAATCGTCACCCACCAACTGAACTCTGCTGCCCATTTTCTGCGTCAGCGCTACCCAACTGTCCCAATCGTCTTCGTGCAAACCGTCTTCAATGGAAACGATCGGATATTGCCCCACTAAAGCATCCAAATAATCGATTAATTCTGCTGGCGAATGAGCCACACCGTCGTAAGTGTACTGCCCATCTTTGTAAAATTCGCTAGCAGCAACATCCAAAGCTAAAGCCACTTGTTCGCCCGGTTTGTAGCCGGCTTTTTCAATAGCTGCAATCAACAAATCCAAAGCTGCTTGATTGGATTTAAGATTAGGTGCAAAACCCCCTTCATCACCCACACCAGTCAGCAAACCCTCAGCTTTTAAGACTTTACTCAGGGATTCAAATACCTCTGCACCCCAGCGTAAAGCTTCTTTAAAAGATGGCGCACCCACAGGGACAATCATAAATTCTTGAATGTCCACATTATTGTTTGCGTGAGATCCCCCGTTGATCACATTCATCAGAGGGACGGGCAGAACGTTCGCTAAGGGGCCGCCCAAGTAGCGGTAAAGGGGGAGTCCTAAAGTCTCGGCAGCAGCCTTTGCTGTGGCTAAAGAGACCCCGAGAATCGCATTTGCGCCGAGGTTGGATTTGTTGGGGGAACCGTCCAAGTCAATCATGGTTTTGTCTACCAATGCTTGGTCGATCGCATCTAGATTTGCTAAAGCGGGGGCAATTTTGTGTTCGACGTTATCGACGGCTTTCAGGACTCCTTTGCCGCCGTAACGGCGGTTGTCGCCGTCGCGGAGTTCGTGAGCTTCAAAAGAGCCTGTAGACGCGCCGCTGGGGACTTGGGCGAGTCCGACAACACCGTTTGCTAGGTAAACTTCAGCTTCAATGGTGGGGCGGCCGCGGGAGTCGAGGATTTCTCTGGCTTTAATAAATTCGATCGCAGTGTCTTGCATATTTAATGATTCCTGGCCTTACTCAAGGTGTGGTCGCATTTTGCAGTCTGTAGGTTTTCCCACACTGACTGCTGACGGCTAATAGAGTACGCGATCCCCAGAATTATTGGTGCACAGTTCAAAATATTTGCGGATTTGGGTCATCTGGTGTCAATAAGCTAGGCTTGTTGCATGATAACCTCGGGTAATTTTGACAGTAATTTAATTTTTTTAACCGCCGATTCATGCAGATTTCTTAATTGGAGCCTTTGTTAAAATCAGAATGTCACCAAAGTCAATCAAAAAAGGAGAAACCTAAGGTGGTAGAAACCAATCTCGGAGAACTTAGAGCGTTAGCTGAAAATTCTGACCCAATTATTGCCGAGTCCCCAAACATCAAGTTACTAACAGCACCATTGCCAAATCCAGGCAGCGACCCCAACTTTTTTGACTTAACTCCCAATGACGACGCAGTTCAATTAGCAAATGGAATTCTGCGAAACACTCCCGGAGGTTTGCGGGCTTTAGCCGGCAACGATTTTGTCAGAGGTTCAGGTGCTGCCGAACTGATGAATGGCAACAGCGGCATCGATACTTTAATCGGAGGTTGCGGCAGCGATACTATTCGCGGCGGCGAAGATTTTGACATACTTTACGGAGAATGCGGCAACGATTTAGTCAGCGGAGATCAAGGCAGTGACTACGTTTACGGAGGTACGGGCAATGACTTTCTTCGCGGCGGTAAAGAATATGATGCTTTAGTAGGAGAAAGTGGAAATGATACTCTAATCGGTGATGCTGGAATTGATAGACTTTGGGGAAGCGAAGGTGCAGATTTGTTTATCCTCGGCAGAGAAGCGGGAGCAACGTCGAGGGAAATTGGTTCGCCGACACCGCCGCCTCCACCCACCAATTTTAATGAGGAGCTAGTGCCGGCAGATTTTATCCTCGATTACAATCCGGCTGAAGGTGATGTCATTGGATTGGGGTCTGGATTGACGCGAAATGATATTGTTTTGAGCGAAAGGTTTTTGACAATTGGTGATGACAGAGATTACGATCGCAACGGTCCTTTTCCTCCGGGACAGCCTCGAACTCTGGAGTTGAGATGGCAGAATGCTAAGGCGACGGTGATTCGAGAAGCTAGTACCGGAAATATTCTGGGTTTGGTGAAGGATGTTTCGCCGGATCTACTTCAGTTTACCTCTGTGTCTGAAAGCTCGATCGCTCTAGGATAACTACCAACTGGTGGGCAAGGCTAATCTGCATAGCACGGAGGGGCCGAACGAAACGCCCATCCGACAACAACAAGGCTCTCAATCCTCGTTCCCAGGCAGAGCCTGGGAAGACATATCAGCGAGGCTCTGCCTCCCGATTCCTGACATAAATTAAACAATATTTAAAATTGCCAAAAATCCGCCACATCATATCCCAGTTTGATTGTTTTAACCCCAGATTGCCGCATATATCTTAATTGGAACTTTTGTTAAAATCAGAATGTCCACAAAGTTAATCAAAAAAGGAGAAAATTAGAATGTTAGAAACCAATCTCGGAGAACTTAGAGCATTAGCTGAAAATTCTGACCCAATTATTGCCGATCCCCCAAACATCAAATTACTAACAGCACCATTGCCAAATACAGGCAGCGACCCCAACTTTTTTGACTTAACTCCCAATGACGACGCAGTTCAATTAGCAAATGGAATTCTGCGGAATACTCCCGGAGGTTTGCGGGCTTTAGCCGGTAACGATTTTGTCAGAGGTTCAGGTGCTGCCGAACTGATGAATGGCAACAGCGGCATCGATACTTTAATCGGAGGTTGCGGCAGCGATACTATTCGCGGCGGCCAAGATTTTGACATACTTTACGGAGAATGCGGCAACGATTTAGTCAGCGGAGATCAAGGCAATGACTACGGTTACGGAGGCACGGGCAATGACTTTATTCGCGGCGGTAAAGGGAATGATGCTTTAGTCGGAGAGAGTGGAAACGATACTCTAATCGGTGATGCTGGAATTGATAGACTTTGGGGAAAAGAAGGCGCTGATTTGTTTGTCCTCCGCAGAGAAGCGGGAGCAAATTCGGGAGAAATTGGTTCCCTTCAACCGCCTCCTAGCGGTAATTTTGATGTAGATGAAGTGCCTGCAGATTTTATTCTCGATTACAATCCAGCCCAAGGTGATGTAATTGGATTGGCATCTGGATTGACGCGAAATGATATTGTTTTGAGCGAAAGGTTTTTAACAATTGGTGATGCCAGAGATTTCGATAGCAGTGGCCCTTTTCCTCCGGGAATTCCTCGAACGGCTGATTTTAGAATTTTAAATACTAAGGCGACGGTGATTCGGGAAGCTAGCACTGGCAATATCTTGGGTTTGGTGAAGGATGTTTCGCCGGATCTACTTCAGTTTACCTCTGTGTCTGAAAGCTCGATCGCCCTTGGATAGTTACCAGCTTTAATGCGTAAGGTGCGCATTGCGCACCCTACAAACTACAAACTACAAACTCAACCAGTCGGCATGGCACAGCCTAAAATTTTTAAGATTGCCAAAAATCCGCCACATCATATCCCATTTCGCTGAGCATTTGCCGCAGCAAAGGTAAGCTCAAACCGATCACATTGGTGTGACATCCTTCGATTTGTTCCACAAAAAAACCGCCTTTACCTTCGAGTGCAAAACAGCCCGCACATTGCAGCGGTTCCCCAGTAGCGACGTAAGCCGCAATTTGGCGCGAGGTAACTTCCGCAAAATGAACCTTTGTAACTTGACAGCGAATGAGCGATCGCGACCTTGCCTCATCAAAGTCATCGAATCTAGTATCAATTAAAGCATGACCTGTATACAGTTCGCCAACCTTACCGCGCATTTTTTGCCATCGCGAGATCGCTTCTTCCGCATCCTTCGGTTTGCCGTGAATTTCGCCATCTACGAGCAAAATTGAATCGCATCCCAACACCAAACAAGATTTTGGATTGCGGATTTGCGGGTGAGAATTACCCTGTAAAAACTTAGCTACAGCCTCAGCTTTTCCCTCTGCTAAAACCTGCACTAATTTAGTGGCATCCTTCATTTGTATTTGCCCTTCATCAAAGTCGCTGGGGCAAATCACAGCTTGAATGCCGGCACTTTTTAGCAGGCTGCGGCGCGCCGGAGAAGCTGAAGCTAACACAAAAGTTGGAATTTTCATAAGTTAAGAAGGAAGAAGGAAGAAAGAAGAGGTAACAACGAAGAATGAAGAAAAAGAAACTATTCGCCATCCTCAATCCCGAGTTCCTCATTCCCCATTACCTACAACTTTTTAACCTAATAAACAGAGAAAGATTTAACAACTTTCTCAAAAGCTTCTTTTACCTTGGGCCAGCGTTCTTCGGTAGTGGAAACGTTAAGGGTAAAAAGTTTGCCGCGGCTGACGGCTACACTCGCTAAGTTGTGGCGTTCTTGGTTTGGCAACTTAACGGCGTATTCTAAAATGTAATAGTTTTTCGATCGCGATTCGCGAGCTTCTGCATTGACTAATTCAGCTTCGCGGCCCGAATCAGCCGGGGCGATCGCACTTTTGCTGAGCTTGTATCCCACATCCGTCGGCGATCCCAAATCCGCCAGAGTTTTGCCCTCCGGGACAGGACTGATTACCACGCTGACGTTCTCGGTTTGCTGAATCAAATCGCGGAACACCACATCAGGCCCGTTAGAAACCGCGATCGGCAGCCAGCCGTTAGGATAGAGAAATTGATAGCCGTCGCCAGTATCAACGTAGCTTTTGAGTCCGGTGACTTTAGACACACAACCGGTCAAGGTAAGGCTTAGAACAACCAGAAGTATTGCCGCAATTCGTTTGAGCATTATTTTTACGGGTAGGGTAACACTAAAATATTTAATTTTAATTGTCTCACCAAACCTCGCCCCTAAAAATAGTTAAGCTATGCTCGCGGTTTGTGTACCGCCCGCGAGGCATAGCCGTACAGTCAATTTTTAACAAAATCATTACAGGTGAGTCAGCCAGCTAATCAGTCCGTGCTTGGTAGAAACTTCTAAAGCCAACAGAGAAACAAAACCAATCATGGCAAGGCGGCCGTTTAAGCGTTCTGCGTAGGGGGTAAAGCCGGTGCGGGGTTCGTCATCGATGTATACTGTCGGCTCGATCGCAAAATTGTTCATTTTGCCTTGGTCGTCCAGCATTAAGCCTCTGTTAGTCATGTTTTTTTCCTAAATTGTTTTTACGGTACTGTGAATAAATGTAACAGGCTTGTGAAGATATGTAAAGGATTGTGAGAAATTTTTTTTAAAGACCCCGATCGGACTGTCCACTGTAGACTCTGGGCCCCGGAGGGGGGAGGATAGAGTGGAGAGGCACAAAAGTCGATGGTGTGTGGCAAATCCAGTCTGGGTTTGACAAAAATTGTGGAACGGAGGAAAAATTTATGCGGGCCAGTCTGGAAATGCGGTGGTTTTATAGCGGTGCACTGCCAAAATCGATCAATCAATGGTTTGGAAGCGAGAGTCTCGGCGCGTATCTTTCGCCTCCTGAAGAGCGGGAAGACATATATTTGCTAGTACCTAACTGCGACTACTTGGGAGTGAAGCTGCGCGGGAAAACCTTGGAGGTAAAGTGGCGTCAGGGAGAGTTGGGGGCGATGCAGTTCGGCAACCGCTGGGAAGGTAAGGCCGAGAAGTGGCTCAAGTGGGTTTGTGCCGACACCATCGGACCGATACCGGCCGATATTGTGGCGACAGGAAAGTGGGTAGGAGTCAAGAAAAAGCGAGCGCAGCGTCTTTACCAAGTTTCGGCCCCTGGTTCCCTGATGTCTGTCCCTGTGGAAGCCCCAATTCCTCAAGGTTGTACCGTGGAACTTACTCAGTTGAACATTAACGGCAGCGGGTGGTGGACTTTGGGATTTGAAGCGTTTGGCAGCGAAAGTTGTTTGACAGAAAGCCTGCAAACAGTAGCTAGTTGGACTAGCAAGA
This sequence comes from Microcoleus sp. F4-D5, assembly GCF_036704885.1. Lineage (NCBI taxonomy): Bacteria > Bacillati > Cyanobacteriota > Cyanophyceae > Oscillatoriales > Microcoleaceae > Microcoleus > Microcoleus sp. F4-D5. Next base: position 15,773 of record NZ_JAUBSX010000079.1, read on the forward strand.
GTTATCAGGCGCAAAAGTTGAAAGCTGAGGATTCTTCTGCTTATCCGATTTGGCTGGGCAGCAAGTAATATCAAACCCGGCTTTAATAATACCTCTTGTATTTTTTAGTCGCCCTCTGCTGGGACGAGAGGCAAGTTTAGACGCGGTTTCAACCTCCGAGTCTGGCAGTCCTGGACGCAACTGGCATATATAGTAAGGTGCTCTACTACTGGAAATCTTCAATAAAGTTTCAATAACGGAGTCTGATCGACCTGAGATGTTGCACCATTTTCAATTAGGTGTTTTAGGGGCGGGCTCTCCTGCCCACCTCACGAGAAAACTCACTCTTCGCGGAACGGGCCGTCGGGTCTTTTAAGCGAGAATGCTGCAAGATGCACCCTAAAAGTCGCCTGTGGCAGTGGGCCTTAGTCCGAACTGAGCGAGGGGGTTTCTAACTCTTCCCCCTCTCTCCCCTTCTCCCCCTCTCCTCTTTTTCCGACTCTGCCAGCAGTTCTGAGAATTTGACAAGCCAAAATCGCCGCCCCAAACCCGTTATCAATATTCACCACCCCCACACCAGCCGCACAAGAATTGAGCATAGTTAAAAGAGGAGCAATCCCGCCAAAACTCGCGCCGTAACCCACACTCGTCGGCACAGCAATCACCGGACAATCTGCCAAACCCGCAACCACACTCGCCAAAGCACCTTCCATACCCGCCACCGCAATTAACACATCAGCACCGGCAATAACGTGCCGGTTGCTCAGCAAGCGGTGAATGCCGGCAACTCCGACATCCCACAAACGCCGCACCTGAAAACCGCAAAGTTCCGCAGTAACTGCCGCCTCTTCCGCTACAGGTAAATCCGCCGTTCCCGCACTGATAATAGTCACAGTACCCGGATGCTGCGGAGTTGGGAAATTAGCAGAAATTGCACAAATTCGAGCTTTTTGGTAGTAGCATAAATCGGGTGTTTTTTTCTGCAATTGCTCGAAAACTTCCGGTTCGATTCGCGTCGCCATCACCGCAGAATTTCGCCCGCGCATCGCCTCGATAATTTCAACAATTTGGTCGGGCGTTTTCCCCGGGCCCCAAATTACTTCAGGAAAACCGGTTCTGAGAGTGCGGTGGTGGTCAACTTTGGCAAAATCGCCGACTTGTTCAAAGTCAAAATGCTTTAATTTATCCAAAGCTGCGATCGGGCTAATATCGCCTGCCGCCACAGATTCGAGTAACTTCTGTAAAATTTCAGGTTCCATTAATTAATGACTGACTAATAACTGCTGATTAACGATCCGCCCAAAAACGGATACACGCCCCCGACTTCTGTCGCGATCCACCTCAAATTTTAGACTGAGGTTCAAGTTCCCAGATTCATCTTTAGAGTAAGTCAAATCTAAAATCTAAAATCTAAAATCTAAAATCTAAAATTGACTGACTATTCTGTTATTTTCAGTTCGTACAAATTCCAGAAAGCACCGCCGAGGGCACTGTAGCGAATTCCGGAAACGCGATCGCGCACCGCCTCAAAAGTCAGCGGATTCACCATATAAACAAAAGGCACTTGTTCCGCTATAATCCGCTGCGTTTCAGCGTAAAGTTCCTTGCGCTTCGCCTCATCAAGCTCCTGGGAAGCTTTCACGTAAAGGTCATCGATTTTCTGCTCCCAGTCGTACACTTCCCAACCTTTAATCGGCGGTTCTCCGGCTTGCGGGCCCTGGTTGAAACTGTGCAAAGTCCCATTGACAGACCAAATATTGTAGCCGCTGTGCGGTTCAGTACCTCCCGTAAAACCGCCGAGGTAAGTATCCCAATTCCGCGTCAACCGCAGCTTTTCTACATAGGTGTTAAAACTCAGGAACTGCGTATCAATTTGCATCCCCAGTTTGCCCAAATCTTGCTTAATTTGCGTTCCCATTTGTTCCCGAACTTTTTTACCCGCAGCTATCAACAAAGTAAATCGGACTTTGTTGCCCTCCGCATCCAATAATTGACCCCCACTATTATATTTGAAACCAGCACTTAACAGCAACTCTTTGGCTTTTTGCCAATCGTAACTGTAAGTTTTCAATCCCTCTTCTGGGGACAGGTAGAACGGACTTTGCGCCGGAATTGGGGAATGCAGCGGCGCGCCCAGTCCGCGATAGATATTGTTAGTCATGGCGGATCGGTTGATGCCGTAGGCGATCGCCTGCCGAAATTCCTTACTCGCGAACCACCGAGATTTAACCGGGTCTACAAACGGCTGATTTTGAGCATTGCGCCCCTTATTCAGATTGAAACACATAAACACGCTGCCAGTATCCGGCCCGCCGTTAAAGACCGTATATTTGCCGCGTTGTTCCTCCCGTTTCAGCAGGGGAAACACTTCCGGTTCCACATTCAGAGTATCCAAATCGCCCGATCGAAAATTCAGCAGTTGATTATCTGTATTTTCGATAATTTGCCAAACTATTTGCTGGATGTAAGGCTGGACATTTCCCTCAGCATCTTTGCGCCAAAAATACGGATTTCGTTCCAAAACCACGCGCTGATTTGGAGTATAGCTCAGCATTCGGTACTGACCGTTGCCGACAATTTTTTTAGGGTCAGTATTCGTGCCCCAAGTGCTCAGGAATTTAGGCTTGCCGTCTGCATCTGTATTTTCGGCAGCTTCCTGTAAAATATGAGCTGGCAAAATCGGGATTCCCCCAGCATATCTAATAAATGGAGCAAAGGGTTCTGCAACGGAAAATTCCACGCGGCGGCTGTCGAGTTTTTTGACTTTGGGAAATTGGCCGCTGATGCCAACCCTCAGAATATCTTTCAAACCGCTAGGAATTTTGTCATTGAAATAAATCTTTTCATAGCTGAAGATAATGTCATCCGCAGTCAGGGGTTCGCCGTCCGACCATTTCAACCCCTCTCGCAGGGTGAAGACAATCTTTTTGCCATCTTTAGAAACTTCCCAGGACTCGGCTAAACCGGGTTCTAACTCCGATGTCAAGCCGTTTTCGTTAATCAATCCCTCGTACATATAGCCAAAAACGCTGTATGCAGATTGATTTAGCGGGTAGTTAAAGGTAGCCGGGCCGCTGGGGGTGGGAACGATGAGCCTGTTTGCTAAGTTAGTCGATCGGGCTGGAGTGCACGCAGACAGAGTTATAGTGGCAATTGCCGCGAGTAAAATCGCCAGCCAGCGCAGTCTTGAATGTAGCATCATAGAAATTTTCATAATTTTTTAGTTTACCACCTGCGTGCAACTATGACTGAGATTGTAACCAACCGAGAAAGTCTTCAGTGCGCGAAAAATACTTTCTGATTCCTACTTCCCGCAAAGCATCTCGAACTTTGGGCAGACCAAATTCTTTTGTATTGTTACTCAAAAATACCTTGACTTCATTAGGATGTAAGTGTGCGTGATTCAAGATGCAGTGCAGAATCAAATTGTCTGTAGGGTCTTCTTCAATAAAAATTGAATTCAAACTTGCTTGAAGTATGCCTGCAGTCAAGGAAATCATTTCTATCTTTGTGGCTGACAAATCAAGAGCTGCAAAAAGACGTGCATTAATATCATTTATCAGAGCCTCGTTTTCATTGAGTGATTGCTCTAAGTGGAAGACAAGAGACTGGGCAGAGGGGGAAGTTTTATCTCGCTTTAGCTGACTAATTTGTTTTTCCATTTCACCTAAAAAACGGTTGCGTCGCTTGATTTCATCTTCTAAAGCCGAAAGTGATTCCATGCAGCAAATACTTGGTATGGCTATGCTGACTGATGTCGGTACACTCACCAACAAGTTGTTAGCTTCAGGGTCGCGTCCCGTAGCAATGCTCATCAGAAAGTTAGTCTCGATATATAAAATTGCCACCAATTTCTACCCTAGATTTTGTCGTCCCACCTGCTAGCAGTGGCAGCAAGCCGATTTTTGCTATCTGTTCTGACGCGGTTGGAATCTCAGACTTCCAATTATAAGCTAAGTCGCGCAGCCATGCTTCAACCAGTCTAGTTAGGTATCGCTTAAATATCCGTTTGTTGCCAAATTCAGGCTCATAATGGCGAAGTATTTCACCAGTGTTTAGAGAACAAACAGGTTCAGATAAATTTACTCCGTCCCATTTGAAAATCAGAATCTGTTCGGTGTCAACAAACATCGCATAGGGAATGATGGTGCGTTGTTCGGACATCTTCGCTAACGCAGCTTTCATCCAAGATATCATGTAATCAGCAATCCTCTGCTTTGCTGCTGTTTCTTGAGCTTCAATAATTTTGACTTCGATTAGCACGACTACCCGATCGTCCTTATCCAACGCGATAATATCCGCGTCTACGGGTAACTCTACTTCCAAGGTTTCAGTTTGCATGGTTTTGGCCTTCCTAGGGTATAAGTTTAAGTAAATTTAACTTCTACTATCAAACCCGAGTTTTATTTTTTGCTTAACAAAACTACAGCGTAAGCCGCGATTCCTTCTTCTCTCCCCACGGGCCCTAACTTTTCGTTTGTAGTAGCTTTGATGCCGATTTGGTCGGGTTTTAATTGTAGGACAGTAGAAAGCCGATCGCGCATTTGCTCAATATGCGGTTTCAGCTTTGGACGTTCGGCCACCACCACCGAATCAATATTGCCGATTTCCCAGCCTTTATCTAATATTAACTGATTGACTTGTGCCAGCAATACGAGACTATCAGCACCTTTCCATTTCGGGTCAGTTGGAGGGAAATACAGCCCGATATCTCCTAAGCTGAGAGCTCCGAGCATGGCATCCATGATAGCGTGGGTAAGTACGTCTGCGTCGCTGTGTCCTAATAAGCCTAATTCGTGGGGAATGCGGACGCCGCCGAGGATGAGGGGGCGTTCTGGAACTAAGCAGTGAATGTCGTAGCCGTTGCCGATGCGGATGTTCATGTAAAATTTAGGTTGTGGAAGTATATCGAAAGACAATTATTTCATATTTGTGCGGATATAAGTGAAAAAGTATGGTTTTAATTGACGGACTGTGTAGGAATTGTGACAAAGACGTACAGATGTTGGTTGGTCAATCAGTCTTTGAGAAAAAAGTTGTCTGGCATCTATGTTATGACTGCCATCATTGCGGGGAGGCAATCGAATTAGATGATAATGATGCTATGCCTAACAAAATGAGAGAAGAGATTTTAGTAAAAGAAGGGACTTGGAACTTGATTGTATTGGAAAAAGAACAACGTGCAACAGTTGTAACAAAAATTCTGCGTGAGGCTATGTCGTTGTCCTTAGCTGAAGCTATGAAGCTAAAAAAGAAGATGCCTGGTTCTGTTTTTATCGGAACTAAATCTGAGACAAATCGACTAAAACAGCTTTTAGCTGCTGAAGGTTTGAAAGCTGAGATCGGCAGAAGTGTTACAACAATCGGCGTTGTCGATCGAATTGGGTGATGAGTTTGCCCGATCGATCGTATCGGATAACTTCTTCTTTCTACCTTCTCCTATTCTCCCCTTTCTTCCAACCACCGATCGTACAAATCCGATCGGCGTGATCGAGTTCTTTCAATTTGCTGTTCCCTGCGCCAGCGAGCAATTTCTGCGTGATTACCAGACAGCAACACGTCAGGAACCTTCAATCCCCGAAAATCCGCCGGTCGAGTGTACTGCGGATAATCCAAAAGTCCGTCCTCAAAACTCTCAAACTTCAGCGAATCTTCCTTCGCCACAGTTCCCCGCAGCAATCGCAAAACCCCATTAATCAAAGCTAAAGCCGGAATTTCGCCCCCCGTGAGCACAAAATCCCCCAAAGACACCTCGCGAGTTACCAAGTGCAGCACTCGATCGTCCACGCCCTCATAATGACCGCAAATCAACACCAACTGATCGCGCGCGGCCGCCAACTCCCGAAACATCCCCTGCTGCATCGGTTCCCCCTGGGGAGTGAGCAAAATCACCTCCCGCCTCGGCAAAATCGGCAGCGACTCCACCGCAGCAAAAATCGGTTCCGGCTTCATCAACATCCCCACTCCGCCCCCGTAAGGCTCATCATCGACTCGCTGGTGCTTGTCTGTGGTAAAATTGCGGGGATTGACAAAATTCACCTCGGCAATATTTTTAGCTAAGGCTTTGCCCATCAGTCCCGACTCCAGGGGAGCCCGGAAAAATTCTGGAAATAGGGTAACTACGTCAAATCGCACAATTATTGGAATTTCATTGATACATCACCTCTAGTTTGACCCTTAGGGGGAGTTCAGTTTTCAGTAATTGCTTTATTCTTTATAATTTCTTATAATTTCTGAGAATTTTTGCAAGTTAAATTCTCTTCCTTTGTCGGCGGGCCAGTTTTGTACAACAATCATCAGTTTTTCATGACAGCGACTGCAAGCAAACTCGCCGCCAAACAACTGCGGGGTCGCGCGATCGGCGATCGCACCTCGCTCGCACCAACAAATATTGATTCTTAAAAAGCCCTATTCTACGCACAGCCACGGCAAAATTGAATTTCACATCCAACAGAGGAAGACACACCATGCAGCAGTTGACATCTCAAGCCCTTGAACACAACATTCCCCCGCGCACAAAAACCTCGATTATGGTCATCGGGGGAGCCGAAGACAAAGTTCACGGGCGAGAGATTTTGAACACCTTTTTTTGCCGTGCTGGGGGTGCAAACGCTCGGCTGGCGATCGTTCCCTGTGCTTCGCGAGATCCCGAAGGAATTAGCAACCGCTACCGCACCATATTTGAAGAAATGGGCGTTAGCGCCGTCAAAGTAGTGGACATCCGCGAACGCGAACAAGCCGAAAACCCTGTCTGGAAAGATTACTTAGAAGATTGTACGGGCGTATTCATCACAGGCGGCGACCAACTGAGGCTCTGCGGGCTGCTGGCGGACACCCCGCTGATGGAGAAAATTCGCAAAGAAGCTCTCGAAGGCAAGATTACCCTCGCCGGCACCAGCGCGGGTGCTGCGGTGATGGGATATCACATGATTGCAGGCGGCGGGAGCGGGGCCCCGCCGAACCGCTCTTTAGTAGACATGGCAAACGGACTTAACATTATTCCCGAGCTGATCGTAGACCAGCATTTTCACAATCGCAACCGCATGGCTCGCTTGCTGTCGGCTGTGGCTTGCCATCCCGATCGCATCGCTATTGGTATTGACGAAGACACCTGCGCCTTGTTTGAGGGAGACGATACTATGAAAATTCTCGGTAAAGGCACTGTGACTATTGTTGATTCTAGGGAAAATTTTTATACCAATGAGTCGATAGTAGGAGCGACAGAACCCTTAAGTCTGTTCAATATGCGCTTGCACGTTCTGTGTCACGGAGATTGTTACAATATGCCCCTGGGCAAACCAATGCCATCGGCAGCCTGTTCCGAGTCTGGCTGGCCCCCAGAATGCCGCACAGCCAACTAACGCAGAATTTCAGAGTTATTGATAAAGCAGAAATTATGCGACATAACCACCGAATAATGGATACAACAAAAAAATAGATTCCGAAGCAGCCAGGGGCTGACGCCAGAAGGCAGAATCACAGAAAATTCTACCTTCGGGCTTTGAGTTTTGTCCTGCCATTGACCTGTACTTGTTTTTCACCGAATCGCTGGGGCATGAATTTTCAATTGGGTAGCCCATAACTGGAAATTCACTCCCAAACTGTTCGCAGCGAACAGTCGATCGAGCAATCTAGATCGAAATTGAATAAATGCTCCAATTATCTATAAGATTTCGCGCCCCATACCCCTCTAACTACCATGAAAATACTTAAAATCCAGACCTTACGCGGCCCCAACTACTGGAGCATCCGACGCCACAAACTCGTCGTGATGCGTTTGGATTTAGAGGAGTGGGCGGATAAAACCACATCGGAAATTCCTGGCTTCTACGAAGGGTTGATCGCCACACTCCCGAGTTTGAACGAGCATCACTGTTCTCCAGGGCATCAGGGAGGCTTCCTGCAACGTGTCAGAGAAGGGACGATGATGGGACACGTAATCGAACACGTAGCCCTAGAACTTCAGCAAATGGCAGGAATGCCCGTCGGGTTCGGCCGCACCCGCGAGACTGCTACCCCAGGCATTTACCAAGTAGTAATTGAGTATCAAAACGAACAAGCAGGTCGCTATGCCGCCCGGGCGGGCGTGCGGATGTGCCAGAGCATTGCCGAGACAGGCACTTATCCAGCAGCAGAATTAGTCCAAGATTTGAGAGACCTGAGAGAGTTTGCGGCGTCGGCGGCCCTGGGGCCGAGCACGGAAACACTGATCAAGGAAGCAGAAGCTCGCGGGATTCCTTGGATACCGTTGAGCGCCAGGTTTATGATTCAACTCGGCTACGGGGTTCACCAAAAGCGGATTCAGGCAACTCTGAGCAACCGCACGGGAGTTTTGGGGGTAGAACTGGCCTGCGATAAGGAAGGTACCAAAAATATCCTCCGCAGCGCCGGCGTGCCGGTTCCCAGAGGAACCGTGATTCATTATTTGGACGAACTGCAAGGGGCGATCGAAGATGTCGGCGGTTATCCGATCGTCCTCAAACCCCTAGACGGCAACCACGGCCGCGGCATTACGATCGACATCAATTCCTGGGAAGCAGCAGAAGAAGCCTACGACTTAGCTAGCGCCGCATCAAAAACAAAAAGCGTGATCGTCGAGCGCTATTACGTCGGCCGCGATCACAGAGTATTGGTAGTCAACGGGCAAGTCATAGCAGTCGCAGAACGAGTCCCCGCTAACGTCGTGGGCAACGGCAGGTCTACAGTAGAACAGCTTATTGAAGAAGTAAACCGCGACCCGCAGCGAGGAGACGGACACGACAACGTGCTCACTCGGATCACGATCGACAAATTGTCCCTGGATTTGCTGCAAAAACAAGGATACGCGATGGATTCGGTAGTACCCGCCGGCGAAAGAGTATTTTTGCGCGCGACAGCAAACTTGAGTACCGGTGGAATTGCAGTCGATCGCACCGACGAAATCCACCCGGAAAACGTCTGGCTGTTTTCCAGAGTCGCCAAAATTATCGGTTTGGACATCGCCGGCATTGACGTAGTAACTCCCGACATCTCCCAACCCCTGCGCGATGTCAACGGCGTCATCGTCGAAGTCAACGCAGCACCGGGTTTCAGAATGCACGTCGCCCCGAGTCAGGGTTTACCCCGCAACGTCGCCGGTGCCGTCTTCGATATGCTTTTCCCCTCGCCTCAACCCAGCCGGGTGCCGATTTTAGCGGTAACGGGAACCAACGGCAAAACTACAACCACTCGCCTGCTTGCTCACATTGTCAAGCAGACCGGTCAGATTACCGGCTACACGACTACCGACGGCACTTACATCGGCGATTATTTGGTCGAAACCGGAGACAATACCGGGCCGCAGAGCGCTCAATTGATTTTGTCTGACCCCACGGTAGAAGTAGCGGTGCTGGAAACGGCTAGAGGCGGAATTTTGCGATCGGGCCTCGGCTTCGATCAGTGCGATGTCGGCGTCGTGTTGAACGTCGCGGCCGATCACTTGGGCATTGGCGACATCGACACCGTGGAACAGCTAGCCAAACTCAAGAGCGTCCTCGTCGAGGCGGTAATGCCCAAAGGCTATGCAGTTTTGAATGCAGACGACCCGCTGGTATCACAAATGGCGCAGCGTGTCAAGGCTCAAATTGCCTATTTTTCGATGAACCCGGACAACGAACTTGTGGCCAAACATACGGCTGCGGGCGGGCTGGCAGCGATTTACGAAAATGGGTATTTGTCCATCTTGAAAGGCGATTGGACGCTGAGAATTGAGCAGGCTGTGAACGTCCCCCTGACGATGGGCGGGCGGGCGCCGTTTATGATTGCCAATGCTTTAGCAGCTTGTTTGGCGGCTTTTGCCCAAGGAGTGAAAATAGAAGACATTCGATCGGCTTTGTCCAGCTTCCAAGCATCGGTCGGCCAAACTCCCGGAAGGATGAACTTGTTTAATTTGGGCAGCTATCACGCTTTGGTTGACTACGCCCACAACCCCCACAGCTACAAAGCTTTGGGCAGTTTCGTGCTGAATTGGCCCGGACTGCGGATCGGGGTAGTCGGGGCCCCCGGAGACCGGCGAGATGAAGATTTTGTCACGCTGGGCAAACTTTCGGCCGAGATATTCGATCGCATTATTGTAAAGGAAGATAGCGATCGGCGCGGGCGTGAACCCGGTGTTGTGGCACAGTTAATTTGCCAGGGAATTGCAGAGGCGATTGCTGCAGGAACCGCAGACAAATCTAAAGTTGAATACGAGTTGGTTCTCGACGAAACAACTGCCGTTAACAAAGCTTTAGACGAGGCGCCGGCCGGCAGTTTGGTAGTGATTTTACCTGAAAGTGTCAACAAAGCTTTGAGTTTAGTTGAAGCCCGGAAACCGATTAAGGAATCTGTGGAATTTCAAAATGGTTCAGATCCATCGAAGTCACAGGAAAGTTTAAAACCGACTGTGGTGAATCAAGGCTAAACTCTTAAGTCTCATTTAATTAATAGGTTGGGTTGAACTTTGAGGAAACCCAACCTATTTTTGTTTAAATTAATACTATTTTTTCGGATTTTTTTGGGCATTGAACAAACGATAGACAAATTTATCAGCTTACATCAACGTACTGACCAAGTTGCGGAAATACAATATTCATACAATGCTTTGTTAGAGTTCCGTTTCCTAATAATTTCAGAGTGAATATTTGAGTATCCAAGAAGGCGCATAGATTCAGAAAGTAACGCCTCTGTAGCAACCATATTGCCAAAAAAGGTTGAATTGCCAACAATGTAGTGTAGTTCCGCATCGTCTGCCAAAATAGATCTAAGAGAACTCAAATGTAAGTGCATATCATGAAAGTATTTTAGGACGTAAGTTGCCAAAAGAAGTGCATTTTTCCCACCAGACATTCTTATCTTTTCTACAGTTGAGAATATTTGCTTCGGTAGGCTTTTTTCCTGTATTTGCCAGGAGTTGAGACGGCTAGTTGCAATGCCCCATGTTCCACCAATGGCTAACCAATCCATCTCACCTGCTTCTTTTGCTTCGTTTAAAAACTTTGTCCAGTACATATATGGACGAAGTTCACGAATATAGCTGATCCGATTTGGGTAAGGTGGGGAAGTTATCACTTTATCGACTTTGATATTACCTAAACCAGCTATGTTACGAGCATCTACTTTCAACACCTTAGCAGTCCCAATAATAGTATTCTTAGCAGAGTTCGATATAAATTTTATAATCTCAAAAAAAAGCTCTTCTATGCCTTCAATTTTATGAGAAATGATTGTGTCATTAAATGACATGGAAATATGATTAAAAGCTGCTGATGAAGTTTCAATTATTAAACGACAGAACGCAATCCAAACGATATCATAACCCTCATTATCTTCAGGTTCTCCGAATTGGTTTACTAAAGCGATTCGCAATGAGGCAAGAAGTTTTAGCGTGTAACTAGACCACCAACGTTCAATGTTAAATATTTGTGGTGTCCAATTGTCTTGAGATATTAAACTTCTATATTCCTCTAAAGCTAGTTGTACCTTTTTAAAAACATCTATTAAGCAGTCTTCATCATAGTTTCTGTATTTAGCGTTCCCAAGCCAAATAAGAAACGGGTTGATATCAAACGCGAATGCTTGGTTTCCTTGTTGAGCAGCAACAAGTCCTGTTGTAGCTGTACCAGAGAAAGGGTCAAGAATAATTGACTCTTTCTCAACAAAAGCCAAAAGCTTTTCCACAAGTTTCACGCCATAAGCCGGAGTAAGTCGAAGCCACCCATGCCGCCCGAGATTGCGATTAGCTTTGAAAGTATAGTCAGATCTTTGGTGAATAGTAGATGACATCAGTCTGCACTTAGTAAAACTGCCAATGTGGTGTAAATTTCGCTTTTGATTGCCTCAGAGTTTCGGCGAAAAAAATCTGCCAAATCATAGCCTAAAATTTCCTGGGAAAAAACAAACAGCGAAATTTGATTGCTGCCCGATGTTGTGCCAATCAGGATTCCTCCACGGCTGTTTCGATAGCGTAGTACTAAATCGACATCAATCTGAGAAGAAAAAATTGCAAAGACTGGCAGATAGCCGTTTGCCCAAGCAACAGCAATATTATCTATGTCAGCATTTTGTCTCTTGCTGTCTTTACTTTTGTATCCCTGCCGAACTTCAAATACGGCTCCCTTTGCTGGGGCAGGAACATTAAGAGAACTGCTGTAGTCCGCTATCCACTGAATAACTCTTCCTCTAACCTCAAGATTTTGAATTTCGCTCAGTTCTAGCCGAGCATCCAAGGACAAAGTTTTGTCCTTGTCGTTTTTGGTCTTCGCAACGTAAGACCACATGGCATATTTGGGATCTTCGTATCCTGCTCGATCAATTATTATTTGTCTGAATAAATTTTCACAACCTTTCCCAATTTGTCGATAAACCGAGGTCATGCCACCAGCGGCTTTGTGAGCAGCGTACATCTAATCTGAATCAAGACCAATCCATGAGTAAAAAGGATCGGCTCCGTAGATTAATAAGAACCGTTCCAGATCCAATCCTTCCTCTCTATTGCCTAGCCCGAATTTGGGCTTGTACCGTCTGCAAAGTTTTACGGGGTCTAGGAATCTTTTGAGGTATAGGTTCTCTTCAGTCACGATTACTTTGCAATTACTGGATAATATCTTTATTTTTGATATTATACTACTTTTATCACCATTTTTACCTCTTAACTACCACCCACTGTATAATCGGTGCAAGCGGCTTCCAACCGAGAAAAGAACCGATCGCCCCTACTCGCTGAATCCCAATTCTAATTAGTTCCCCGCCATAACGATCGTGCCACTGCAACACTTTAAGTTCGCTCTCAATAGTCACTGCATTAACAACTAATCGACCGCCATCACCTAAAGCATTCCAGCAAGTTTCCAGCACAGATTCTCTGGTGACACCGCCGCCGATGAAAATAGCATTCGGTTGAGGCAAATTTGTCAGGGCTTCCGGCGCTTCTCCCGCAACGATTTCGAGTTCGGGAACGCCAAAAATAGACGCATTTTCGGCGATGTATTGCAGCCGAGTTGGGTGGCGTTCGATCGCGATCGCCCTGCACCGAGGATGACTCCGCATCCATTCGATCGCGATCGAGCCACAACCCGCGCCCACATCCCAAAGCAACTCTCCCGGAACCGGTGCTAACGCTGACAGAGTAACGGCTCTAACCTCCCGCTTGGTAAGTTGTCCGTCGTGGCGATAAGCCGCATCCGGCAAACCCGCAGTTCGGGGGAGGATAAGAGTTTGTCGATCGGCTGCAACTGCGATCGCGATCGTGTTCAAATCCGCCAAATCCGCTGCATTCCAGGCTGCTGCTACCCCCTCGATCCGGCGTTCCGAGTCGCCTCCCATCCGCTCGAACACGGTCATCAAACTGCTGCCAAACCCCCGCTGTGTCAACAATTGGGCAACTTTTGCTGGCGTATGTCTGTCAGCGCTCAACACCAGCAAGCGCGCGCCGGAGGACAAAGCAAGGGCGATCGACGCGATCGGGCGATTTGTCAAACTGAAAGTCTCAACTTGGGCCAGCGGCCAACCCAAACGGGCGCAAGCAAGACTAAAAGCCGATGCTGCGGGAATCACAGTCATTTCGGAAATAGGAATTTTGCGCGACAGCGTGACGCCGATGCCGTGACACATCGGATCGCCGCTGGCTAGGACGCACACAAATTGTCCCCGGCGGCGGATGATTTCATCGACTGTTGTCTGCAAAGGCGAAGCCCAAACCAATTGTTCGCGGGTGTCGTCGGTTGGTAGCATTGCTAGGTGACGGGCACCGCCGACAACGACTTGAGATCGAGAGAGTAGAGAACGGGCGATCGCACTTAATCCCGAAAGTCCGTCTTCGCCAATCCCCACCACCGAAAGCCATTTGTGCATTGAATCCTTACTGCTAATTACTACTTATCGATTCTCAAGAATAATATCGGATTTCCATTCATAATTCTTTCTTCTACTTGCCTCATTCCGAGTCTTTCTGCGACTTTAAGCGACTCAATGTTTGGGCGATCGCAGCTTGCGACAACATACTCAAAGCCAAGTTCATCAAAACAATACTCTATTATTTTGGTTGCAGCTTCAGTAGCGTAGCCTTTTTTAGTTGCTGTTGGCAGCAATGCGTAAAGTAACTGGGGCTGTTCTTCTTCAAAAAAATACCACAAACCCACAAATCCAATCACTTCTTGCTCGGTGTTGGTCTCGATAAACCACAAACCGAATTTATTTTCTTCAAACAGCTTTTTGTTTTCGGCAAGCATTTCTTCAACCTTTTGTAGCGACCAGATTTCGCCGTCGCACAGATATCTCCTCACATAGGCATCGATAAAAATTCTATGAAGCGTGTTGAGGTCGCTCTCCACAATCGGTTTCAAAACCAATCTCTGAGTTTCAAGTATCATGCGGATTATTTTTCTCAGGTTCAATAACGATCGCACCTATCAATATTAGTCCGGGACGCACGGCCGGTCATAAACCTGGTTTTTCGACAATACTTGGTTATCGCGCACAGATAAGGCAAAAAACCCGGTTTATGCAGGTTTTGCGTAAGTCTAATTAACAAACAGTGCTAAACCACCGTAATCACTGGATAGTTGTAACTTTCCTTGACTACCAAACCATCTTTCCAATAGCCGATCGAGATTTGGTTGCTTTTGGAATCAATGATTTGACCTTCAACTTTAACGGTGTAATCATTGTACCAATTGGAAATTACTACAAAATCATAATTTTTGTCGGCTGAAACAGCGATGTCTTGACTAATTAATTTTGATTCTCGAAACTCAACTAACATTTCTTGAAAAAAGATTTCTCTTCCTTGGCGGCAGTTTTCTTTGCCGCTAGTAATTGTACCATCTCCTTCAATCATCACAGTGTCATCCGAGTAGTATTTTTCCAAAGCTACTGATGTTTGGAATGTCTCAACAAGGTGATTGATCTCTGCGAGTTTGATTTGCAATTCTTCAATTGTCATAAATAAATAAATAACGCGATCGCAGGTTTTACAGCCGAAGTTAGAAGTCGCGCACTCTTAGAGTGATTTTGACTTAGATTATATATTATAAAAAATTATTCAGGAATCAGCAAGACAATCAAACGAATTTCCTCCCTAAAAGGCGAGCTCGCCCGGAGATTTGTTAAGAAACTCGATCGATCTGGCTGATGCCGATCGACTTGTGATAGATTTCTTAAACCTGAAAGCGGGAAAGTCCGGTGCAATTCCGGCGCTGTGCCGCAACTGTCAAAGTCAGAATGCCGATTTCAGGAGTTTACTTTAGATTCCCTGCGTCGCACGGGGAGGAGTTTCTTTGTTAGCTTTGAGTGAATTGCCGACTTGTCCGGGTTTATTTTACGGTTCCCGCGCCCGAGACGGAATATTATCGAGAATGCGGATTCCGGGGGGAATTTTAAACGCGCAGCAGTGTCGGACGATCGCCGATTTGGTCGATCGATACAGTACCGGTTGTTTGCAAGTAACGAATCGGGCGAATTTGCAAATCCGAGACTTGAATTCGCCAGTTTCTGATGAAGTTTGGCAAGATTTGCTGGAATTGGGATTGGCATCTCGCCGCGTTGAAGTTGACCCGATTCGCAATATTATGGCAAGTCCGACAGCAGGGATCGATCGCCAGCAGTTACTCGATACTCGCCCGCTAGTGAAAGCTTGGGATGATTACCTGCAAACGCATCCCGAATTGTCGGAACTTTCGCCTAAGTTCAGTATTGGCTTTGACGGCGGGGAAGCAGTTTCGATCCGCGATTTACGCAACGATATTGTATTAGCTGCTGAAGGGCGTTCAACCCAATCAGAAATCGTTTTTCGGCTGCATTTAAACAGCGACACACGAATTTTAATCCAAGAATCGCAATGTATTTCAGTATTAGCCGCCCTCGCTAGCGCCTATCTTGAATACACAAAAAATAAGCCTCGAATTGATGGTAAAAAACCGCGTTTGCGTCACCTGCTGGCAGATTGGGGCGCTGAAACTTATCTAGAAAAGGTACAGCATAATTTACCATTTTTATTGCAATTCACATCTTGCAAGTTTCCCAAAAACAGGCAAGATGCCTGTTCCACCAAGAGTGAATTTGCTTGTGGGGTGGGCATCTTGCCCGCCCGATCGATCGCCTCATCTGAAAAATCCCTCCCCCATCACCAACATCTCGGCATTTACCCTCAGCAACAGTCCGGTTTCTCCTACATGGGAATTGCACTGCCCCTAGGTAAGCTAGAATCAAAACAACTGCGGAATTTGGCAAATTTAGCCCAAAATCTAGCCAGCGGTACCCTGAGACTTACGCCGTGGCAAAATCTGTTGATTTCTGATATCCCCAACTCCCAGCTTTTTGAGGTAAAAGAGCAAGTTGCCGATTTGGGATTGCACTCATCCCCAACTCGCCTAGATTCGTGCTTGGTGGCTTGTGCCGGCAGCAGCGGCTGTGCGTCGGCGGCGACAGATACTCAAACTCACGCCTTAGCAATGGCGAGGGATTTAGCGCAAAAATTGACGATCGACCTGCCGATCAACATTCATTTCAGCGGTTGCCAAAAGTCTTGCGCCCAGCACCGGCCAATTGATATCACGCTGCTGGGAATTCAGATTGAGCGAGGAGACGAGATAATCGAAGGTTACAACATTTATGCGGGTAGAAAAGATTTACCCTTCGGGCGGCAAATTTTCCAGAGGGTGAGTGCGGTCGAGATGCCCGGTGCGATCGAGCTTTTGTTGAAGGTATATCAGCGGTTTCGAGAGCCTTTGGAGTCATTTGGTGAGTTTGTCGATCGGCTGGCGATCGACCAATTACAGGAGTTATTGAACACCGAAAATGGGAATTTAAACTGAAAAAAGATTCCATTGAAACTGACAAATTTTAATCATTTGTCTTTCTATATCTCTTGATAATTCTTCATTCGCGCCCTTTCCATCTTCGCGGTTTATTCAAAAAATCTATTTCACAAATCCAACAAAATTCCCATAACAGTTTTAAACAATGATTGACTACATTCGAGACGGAACAGAAATCTACATCAAATCCTTTGCCACAATTCGATCCGAAACAGATTTGTCAACCTTGCCGCCCGATTTAGAATCGGTAGCCGTGCGACTAATTCACAGTTGCGGCATGACCGATATAGTTACAGATTTAGCAGCTTCGCCCGGGGCCGCAACCTGCGGACGCCAAGCCCTCTCAGCAGGTGCGCCTATCCTGTGCGATGCCCGGATGGTGGCCGAAGGCATCACTCGCAAACGCCTTCCCGCTGACAATCAGGTGATTTGCACCCTCTGGCATTCCGAAATCCCGGAGTTGGCGCGGCAAATGGGAAATACTCGATCGGCTGCAGCTGTGGATTTGTGGCTGGACAACTTGCAGGGTGCAGTTGTGGCCATAGGCAATGCCCCGACAGCTTTGTTCCGACTGCTGGAAATGCTGGATGCCGGAGCACCCAAACCGGCTTTAATTCTGGGTTTCCCGGTAGGATTTGTCGGGGCTGCCGAATCCAAAGCCGAACTGGCAGCCAACAGTCGGGGAGTGCCATTTATTACGCTGCACGGGCGGCGCGGTGGCAGTGCAATGGCAACGGCTGCCGTGAATGCGTTAGCGAAAAAGGATGAATTATGACTGAGGCTACTGGTAAATTGTACGGTTTGGGTATTGGCCCTGGCGATCCAGAGTTGATTACTTTGAAAGCTTATCGGATTTTGCAATCGGTGCCGGTGATTGCCTATCCGGCGATGGAAAATGGTAAGGTGCTGGCGCGGGCGATCGTCGCAGATTATCTGCGCCCGGAGCAAATTGAGATTCCGATGCCGTTGCCTTTTAGTCCGACGCGATCGTCTCAACCTTATTACGATCTTGCTGCGGAGAAAATTGCCGCACATCTGAGGGAGGGACAGGATGTGGCGGTGCTGTGTGAGGGCGAACCTTTTCTCTACGGCTCGTTTATGTATCTATTCAACCGTTTGTCGGCGACATTTACCA
The DNA here is from genome assembly GCF_036704885.1 of Microcoleus sp. F4-D5. Taxonomy (NCBI): domain Bacteria; kingdom Bacillati; phylum Cyanobacteriota; class Cyanophyceae; order Oscillatoriales; family Microcoleaceae; genus Microcoleus; species Microcoleus sp. F4-D5. Next base: position 33,698 of record NZ_JAUBSX010000079.1, read on the forward strand.
CTGAAGTTGTGCCGGGAATTTCTTCGACAATGGCGAGTGCGGCCGCGTTGGGAGTGCCGCTGACTTATCGTAACGATGTGTTAAGTATTATGCCTGCGACGCTGGATGCTGAGGTTTTGCGCGATCGGCTGGCGGTTGTTGATGCTGCTGTGATTATTAAGCTGGGCCGGCACTTTGCGAAAGTTCGGGACGTGCTAATTGAGTTGGGACAGTTCGATCGAGCACTGTATATAGAACGCGCAACTATGCCGAATCAGCGAATTCGGGCGATCGTAGATGTCGAACCCGCTGAAGTTCCCTATTGGGCCCTCATTATGATACCTAGCCAGCAAAAGTCTGTATCTTAATATTTCCATGCCTGAAGGCGACAAGCTTCCAGGCTTTCCCTACTTTTTTGTGCATTCTTACCTCTTTATCCAGTTTTCTTCATGTTGATAACTTAAGCTTATAAGTTATATCAGTAAATCAGTTGTTAAAATACTTTACAAACTTTAGAATATGCTTTACATTTATTTACATGGCGGAACACAAAGCCGTCGCGAACATTGAAAACCAAATAAAGCAATCATAAAATCATGACCACAACCTTACAGCAGCGCGAAAGCGCCAACGTCTGGGAACGCTTCTGCGAGTGGGTCACCAGCACCGACAACCGCATCTATGTAGGTTGGTTCGGAGT
>NZ_JAUBSX010000080.1:0-33430 GCF_036704885.1 Microcoleus sp. F4-D5
ATGAGGACGCCCAGACATTTTAATATTCTCCTTTACTTTTCAGGTAACTCTAGCATAACTTTAGAAAAATGGTATCAGATCGATCGCTCTTTACTTTTTAGACGTTAGTGCTATGAGTAAGGAGGCTGAATGAAAACCGATCTCGCCCTACCAATTGACCAAATCACTAAATTCTGCCAACATTGGCAAATCATCGAACTCTCCCTCTTTGGTTCGATCCTTCGTGACGACTTTCATGCAGACAGCGACATCGATATCCTAGTTGCTTTTGCCCCCACAGCCAACTGGGGTCTACTCGATCGCGCCCAAATGCAACAAAAACTCGAAGCAATCCTCAGCAAACCAGTCGATCTAATCAGTAAACGGGCGATCGATCGCAGTTCCAACCCGATTCGCCGCCTTTGAAATTTTCTCTACTGCTCAAACTATTTATGTCAAATAACCGCGATCGCGCTTCCTTAATCGATCGCTCTTTTTATTTCAACAACTGCTTCTCCCGTTTTACCCGTTGCGCGATCGAGTATTTATAAGAACTCCTGCCGATCGACTGCTTAAACAGATCGGCGAAAAGTCCGTTAAGGTTATCTGTTTTGAGCCGAGATTAGGCAAGCAAAATCGTTGGCTTTGTCGGTAAGGGCAAGCGATCGCCCATCGGTATAGCACATCACTGCAACCGACCTTATGCTAAGTTATTTTTGGAATTACAAGCGATCGCCAGCGCCAGCAGAAAAGGAGGATGTACAAAAATGGGTAAAGGCAGGTTAGAAGCGTTCAGCGATGGTGTAATCGCCATTCTCATCACCATTATGGTGCTGGAATTGAAAGTGCCCCATGAAACAGATTTAGCTGCGCTGCGTCCGCTACTTCCAGTATTTCTGAGCTATGTACTCAGTTTTATTTATCTGGGTATCTACTGGAACAACCACCATCACTTGTTACAGGCGGCTCGGCACGTCAATGGTAATGTTTTGTGGGCTAATCTGCATCTGCTGTTCTGGTTGTCACTGATTCCCTTTGTCACTGCCTGGACAGGCGAGAACAACTTCGCGGCCTGGCCAGTTGCGCTTTATGGCACTGTGCTGTTGTTGGCTGCGATCGCTTACTTCATTCTTACTCGTGTCCTTATTTCTCACCACGGTAAAGATTCCACTCTGGCAATTGCACTTGGGCGAGACTTTAAGGGTAAGGTATCAGTGGTGATTTATGCCGTAGCAATCCTGCTTTCCTTTGTCAACTCATGGTTGGCTTTCATGCTGTATGTTTTAGTTGCAATAATGTGGCTGATCCCCGATCGGCGTATTGAGAGAAGTCTGACTTCGTGAAGAATTTTCGACCAAAAGCCATCGCCAGCCAGCTAACACTTCGCTTTAGCAATTAACAAATGACTATTCATCAAAACGGACTTTTTGTTGAACCCGGTCAAGGTCGTTCTTACTACTTTGGTCAAGACCTCTATACCTTCAAGGCAGTTGGTGAAGAAACAGGTGAAGCCTATGCGCTTTGTGAGGTAATTGTTGCACCTGGTGGCGGTACGCCGACCCATCGGCACAACCGAGAAAATGAATCATTTTATGTTCAAGACGGAGAGATTGAATTCCAGCTAGACGATCGTACTTTCGTGGCGACGGCTGGAACCTTTCTTCATTCACCCAAAGGTCAGCTTCACCGATTTACAAATACGACCGCTACACCGACTAAAATGCTGGTTTGGGTCACTCCTGCTGGTTTTGAGAAATTTATTGCCGAAGTTGGAAAGGCCGTGAATGGTGAGATTACCCTTGGAGCATCCTTGAACCCTGAAGATTTGGAGAAAATTCTTACTACTGCTCCCAAGTACGGTATCGAGATCGTACCTCCACCATCCGAGTAGCGATCGTGCGATTTCTTACCTTAAAAAAACAACAACCCACAGAAGTAAATAGATAGCTCATAAGGAGTCATTTGAGCTAACAGTTTTGGCAGCTTACGGGCATGACCCCGAGAGCCGGAGCAAGCGAATTGAGCGAGTTTGGCTTGACAATTTTAAAGCTTTAGATGGATTTCTGGTAAATTAATAACTCCATTGATTCAGAAGAACAAACTGATTCTTGAGGTCATATTCTGTTGTCTGTGGCTGTTGAACTCACATTAATACGGCAATGTTCATAATCGATCGATACTAAAAGAGCGATTTTCCACACCCACAAAAGACAAAGATATTTCCTAGCAACATCTAGATGAAAGTATGTTAAATTTCGGACTTCTGTCCTTCCGCCTCCTGCGTTACAGGTTCAGATTCGGGCTGCTTGAGAGCAACTTCCGAAGGTTGTGGGTCGTCGGGCAATTGAGTATTGCGTTTAGAAAATCCCCAGACAAATATCACGGCGATACTCGAAACCACCAGCCATTGCGGCGGAACTAAATTGTCATTAATTACTTTCACCAGCAGTCGCAAGCCCACCAGCCCAACTGTGACATAGCCAGCATCTTCAAGGTGTACGAACTCATCGAGCCAGCGGATGAACAATCCTGCCATAAATCGCAGGGTGATAATTCCTATTGTAGCGCCCGTCAGCACCAGCCAAGTTTCGTCAGAAATTGCGATCGCCGTAGTAACGCTATCCAAAGAAAACGCTAAATCCGTCAGAGCAATGACTGGAATTGCTTGCCACAGAGACGCAAATCTGGGTCCGTGATGTTCTCCTTCCTCGTCAGCATCGGAGGAAAAGTGCTGGAAAACTAGCCATAGCAAATAGAGTGCTCCCAGCAGTTCAAACTGCCAGTATCGGATCACCCAAGTAGCCGTTAAAATTAGCGAGATTCGCAGTACAAAAGCGATTGCCAAGCCGAAGTTGAGAGCCTGTCGCTGTAGCTTGGAGTCTTCCAAACCTTTAGAAATAGACGCTAGGGCGATCGCGTTGTCAGCCGAAAGTACAGCCTCCAAAGCCACCAAAACCAACAATAAGAAAAAGGCGTCTACTCCAAAACTGGGCGAAGCATCGAGAAATTGATCTAGCATTAACTATTTTGTGCACCTAAGATTTATAAATTGAAGAGCGCAGCGCAAATCACTGGCTTTGTCGAAAATTAGTGTCACCTTCACTTATCTTAACCTAATGCGGTAATTCTGCACTACTGCGTCAGAACAAAGTCGGAAGGAAAGTAAGTCGGCGCTTTAAAACGCAACTACGTAAACGATGTAAAGTGTCCAAATCCTCTCTACTGGCTGACTTAAGCCTATTTACATACTGTTGCGTTATTCGGTTTAATCCTGCCTACCTACTAAGCAGTCCGAGGAAACAAGGAAAAATTCTCCCCCTCCGACACTCACAAACTCCCCCATTCCCCCACTCAGAACCTCCTCCACTCCTCCCCGGACGCACCATTTGTGTTGCAAGTTGTAACAAATGATTCCCAAAAGCGCCAATTTGTCTCAAATTGGTGAAAGCTTGTGCCCGCGAAAAGGAGTTTTCCCAATATGTCTTTAACAGATACCCAAGTCTACGTAGCGCTCGTAATTGCTTTGATTCCCGGAATCTTGGCTTTCCGGCTGTCTACTGAACTGTACAAGTAGTTTCCAGACACCAGTTGCGAAACGCCAAATGCCTGCCTGAGCAGTTAAATCTCTCGCATTACAGACAATTGCTGCCGCACGGGAGTAGATTGTTTGTGGTCAGCAAGACGATACTGCAAGGGCAGGCATTTTTGTTGGGAAATTCCGTCTTCAGGCGTCACCTCGGTCTCAACAATTTTGGCTGTCAGCACCCTGACGATCGGGGGCGAGTGTGCGTTAAGCTCAGAATTTGCTATTTCGATCTCTAAAACGTCAGTCTCAGGTATTTGAAAAAAAATTATGCAAGCGATTCAACCGACCGTTACCCCACTGCGTCCTGTAAAAAACTCCCCTCGGGTTACTCCTCGTCGCAGCAGCAGCCGCCAGCGTTCCTACCCTCACCAAACCCTCGCGGCCGAAACAGGCGTCAAGTTGGCAGTCAACATGGTACTTTCAGTCTGTGCCACTTCTGCTTTGCTTCAGCTTTGGCCTCACTACCGGGCGGTGCAAGAAAAATTGCACGAAATCCAAGCTGAAGTCAATCTTACCCAAGGGCGAGTAAATCAGTCGCGATCCGACTTTAACCGTTACTTTGACCCCAGTCTTGCCAAAACTGTAATGCAAGAGCAAAGCAATCAAGCTGACCCCCAGCAGCGTCCGGTGATTTTGCAGGAACCCCAAGCACCCGATGCCCAAGAATCAACGGCGCAACCTTGACGGAAAGCAGTTGTAGGGTGGACACCGCGCACAGAGAGATGTGTGTATTGACGCCCTGCAGCGACGCTCAAAACTTCCAAGTTTGCCTTAAGCTGACTTTGCCATCACGGTTTTTTCTTTCAGCAGTTGCAGTGCAGCTTGATATTGCAAGTCGGCTTCGGTGCCAATTCGATCGCGCGCGATGGGTTCCAAAGGCACTGCGCGATCGGGCGCAATCCCCAGCTTGTTAATATCTTTATGGTTCGGTGTCTCGTACTTAGCAACAGTCACGGCCAACCCGGAACCGTCAGACAAATCAAACAGCGACTGAATCAGCCCTTTGCCAAAAGTATTTTCGCCTACCAGTTGAGCTCTGCCGTTATCTTGCAGCGCACCCGCCAAAATTTCGCTAGCACTGGCACTTCCCTTGTTCACCAAAACAATCAGCGGATCGTGAGTTAGAGCTTCTCCAGAGGCTTCAAAACTGCCGAGAATGCCTTGTCTGTTAACCGTGTAGACGATCGTTCCCGAATCGAGCCACAAGCGGGCAATTTCAATCCCTGCTTGCAGCAATCCGCCCGGGTTGTTCCGCAGGTCGAGAATGTAGGCGGCGGCTCCTTGTTTTTCCAAGCGGTCGATCGCGCGGGCGACTTCCTCAGTAGCGTTAGCGCTGAATTGACTCAAGCGAATGTAGCCCACCGGCAAATTTTCCGCTCCCGACTGCAATTCGGCGTAAACCGGATTCAGAGCAATGCGATCGCGCACTAGCTCAATTTCCTCAGCAGCGTCCCTTCCCTCGCGCCCCAAGGTGAGGGTGACACGAGTGCCGATGCGACCGCGCATTCGAGTTGCTGCTTCGTCAAGGCTCAATTCTGAGGTCGGAGTGCCGTCAATTTTCAGAATGCGATCGAGGGGTTGGATGCCGGCTTTATCCGCCGGTGAGCCGGCCAAAGGAGCCACCACTGTCAGGGTATTAGTCTGGGGGTCGGTCGCAATTTGCAGCCCCACACCCGTCAATTCTCCCGAAGTGTTAACCTGCAAGCTGCGGTACTGTTCGGGTTTCAGCAGTCGAGTGAAGGGGTCGTCGAGATTCGCCAGCATCCCCTGAATCGCCGTGTAAGTCTGCTGTCTGTCGTTGAGCGGTTGCTTGACAGCTTTTTCGCGAATCGACCACCAATTGTGATTGTTGAATTTGTCGTCCACATAAGAGCGATTGACAATGCGCCAAGCTTCGCTCAAAAGCTGCTGTTCTGGAGTTAGGGCCGCCGCAGGCCCGGCCCACGGGCCTAGAACCAGGGCGACTTGGAGGAAAAGTACAATAGCAATCTGGAAAACTCGTCTGTGCATGATTTTTCTGTAAAATACGAGTAAGTATGACATTTTATGTATTTTACGTTTATACGCTGGGAACGCTGTTGCAGATTTAACTCAGATTTGTTTTCCGAAGGTCAGTCCCGCACGCACTCGGATGCTTAGAAGAATCCTCGCCGTAGAACGGCGAGCAGTTGTCAACTACAAAATAGCAACTCGTCGAGCCGGTGCCAGCTATGTCCCCACAGAAACCATTAATTCTTGATTTTGCCAAGACAGACGCGATGAAAGTGATTCTCCCGCGCCCCGCAATCCTGTCGAGTCACGGCACAAAGTGGCAAGGAATTCATGTCGAATATCACTGTCAGCCGCCAAACGAATGTCCCGAACACTGTCTCGAACAGCACACGGTTGGCTTGATGCTCAATTCAGCAACACTAAAAGGAACACTCAACGGGAAACACTGCGGTAGCGAATCGTGGCAAAGCGGGCAGATGTTCATCGCTGCTGCTGGTACTTATTTCCAGTCAGTTGCAGCCGGAGACTATGAATTTATGGCGATCGCTCTTGAACCTAACGACTTCGACAATACAGTTTGCCAATCGATCGATTCAAATCCCATTGAAATTATACCGCAATGGCAAACCCGCGATCCGTTGATTAGCGGAATTGCCTGGGCTCTCAAAACCGAACTGGAATCAGGCGGATTAAAGGGTACTCTTTATGTCGATGCACTGAAAAACGCACTTTCACTGCACATACTGCACAGCTATTGCGCGCAAAAACCGAACCTGCGAGATGTTGGAGGCCGTCTTGACCCCGGTCAATTGCAATTAGTTATTCATTACATTAATGAATTCATAAACAGAGATTTGCACTTAAGTGAACTTGCTAATTTAGTGAAAATTAGTTCTTATCATTTCAGCCGTATGTTTAAACAATCGACTGGATTCACGCCCCACCAGTACGTGACCCACTGCCGCATTGAAAAAGCCAAACAGTTGTTGATAAAACCAGATTTATCAATAAAATATATCTCCCAACAAGTCGGATTTCACGACCAAAGTCACTTTAGCAAGACCTTCTGCAAAATTGTCGGTTTGACTCCTAGGAAATATCGCGATCGGCTTTAACAAAACTCAAACCTCTGTCACATTAAAAGCAGTTTGTAGTTGCTCAAAGTATTTGCACATAGGGCTTGCGGGAGTTCAGAAACCGGGTTTTTTACCCGATCGGGAAACCTGTGTATTTTGGTGAAAAACTTCGTTTCTTTGGTAAGCTGTTGTGCATTTAGATTGTATATTTCGAGTCCCGATCGAAAATCGTCAAATCCTCTCCCCCGATCCCCATCGAACCCTCTCCCTCTCTAATACCACAGGCAATCTAGATGCAACACAGCTTATTGAGGCGTAAGTCCTGTCGTAAAAAAATCCTGCCCGCCGGCGCTGTTACAATTCTTCATCAAATAGGGATAAATTCCGCAAGAAAATTATATTTTTCGCAAGTTTTCCGCAAGAATTTACAATACTGCAGAGCAGGTGCTTTTGTAGACTTGCTGGCATCACATAAACCACAACTATCATCTAGGTAAATTAATCATGTCTACTTTCAGTACCGGTACCAACTTTCCGGCCGGCCAAAGTTCCCAATCCCTCACTGCAAAAAACTTTAATAACGATAACATCCCAGACTTAAACATCCCAGACTTAGGGATCGCCCCAACGGCTGTTTCCCTAAAATTAATGTCTAAGCTTTCCTCAAAAGCGATCGCATTTATCGATGCTGCCGTCCCCGACTGTCAAACATTAATCGACGGTATTATCCCTGAAACCGAAGTAATTAAATTAGAAACTAACCGCAACGGCATCGAACAAATTGCCGCAGCTTTGCAGGGGAAGAAATTTTCAGTAATTCACATTATTGCCCACGGAAAGCCCGGTTGTTTGCAACTGGGTAACGTTGAATTGAGTTGGCAAAATTTGAGGAATAGCGCCGACAATTTTGTCAAAACAGTTAAGAAATGGGCGGGCGGGCTGACACCAAATGCCGAAATTTTGCTCTACGGGTGCAATGTTGGTCAAGGAAATATAGGTAAAGAATTTGTCAAAAACCTGAGTCAACTAACAGAAGCAAATGTTGCCGCTTCTAATAATTTAACAGGTTGTGCTGCAAAAGGTGGCGATTGGGAATTAACAGTAACAGCGGGGACAATTAAAACTGGGATTGTATTTGGGCCAGAAGCGATCGCAGCTTACAGTCACGTTCTCAATACCTTTAGTTCTCCTAGTAACTTTAATGTTGGAACCAGTCCATCTTTTGTTGCGACTGGCGATTTCAATACCGATGGCATCTTAGATTTAGCTGTTGCTAACGCCACCTCGAATAGGGTTTCTATTTTACTGGGAAACGGTCAAGGAGGATTTAACCCTGGAACTGATTTGACTCCGGTATTGAGTCCTACCGCGATCGCAGTTGGCAATTTTAACGGCGATAACTTTTCCGACTTAGCGATAACTGCCGCACAAGGTGACGAATTTAGCAGCATCTATATCTTTTTAGGATCGGGTAATGGCAACTTTAACAACCCGGGATTTTTGACTGCCATCGAAAATCCTAGCGCGATCGCTGTCGGCAATTTTAATGCTGATAATTTCCTCGATATTGCCATTACTCAATCCAGCGGCAATGATTTTGTACCTGAAGGCAATGTTGGCATTTATTTGGGAACGGGCCAAGGGGATTTTTCCACTCCTGCTACTGTGAATGTCGGGCAAAATCCCAGCGCGATCGCTGCGGGAGATTTTAACGGCGACAATTTTCTCGATCTCGCGGTCGCCAACAGAAATTCTAATAACGTTACCATATTATCGGCAAACGGTCAAGGTGGTTTTGGCAATCCGACTAATATTAATGTCGGTCAAAGTCCGAGTGCGATCGCAGTCGGAGATTTGAACGGCGACAATTTTCTCGATCTCGCGGTCGCCAACAGCGGTTCTAACAGCATCTCACTTTTATTGGGAACAGGAAATGGCAGCTTTGGCAGTCCGACCAACATTAATGTTGGCTTAAACCCAAGTGCGATTAAAATTGGCGATTTTAATCGCGACAGCAGACTGGATTTAGCTGTTAGCAACAGCGGTTCTAATAACGTTTCAATTTTGGCGGGAAATGGAACTGGCGGTTTTAGCAGTGCGACCAACTTTAGCGTCGGAACAAATCCGAGTTCTCTGGCGATCGCCAATTTCAATGCGGACGACAGACTCGATATCGCAGTTGCTAACAGAGGTTCTAATAATGTTTCAGTTCTCTTGAATTCACCGAACACAATCAATTTCGGTGCGGCTACTTTCAGCGGGCCTGAAGGAAATGCAGATACAGTCGTTAATATCCCCGTTACTGTCAGCGGCGGCACTCCTTTTGCTGATATAATTGTACCAATTGTCATCGCTCCCAGCAGCAGCGCTACCCAAAATTCTGACTACACCCTATCGCCGACTTCGCTAACTTTCCCCGCAGGCGGAACAAGTACGGCACAAAATATTGCAGTCACTATTAAACCTGACAATATCGCTGAGAATGCAGAAACAGTCATTCTCAACTTTGGTACGATCGCAGGTGGCATTGCAGGTACGACAAATCAAGCGACCCTAACTATTCCCAGTAACGGCACTGTTTCTTATGCTGTTGCCGCCGCTGTAGCTGCGGTAGCTGAAGGCAATACGGGAACTGTATCCGTTACTTTTACCGTTACTCGCAGCGGCGGTATAGGTGCAGCCAGCAGCGTCAATTATGCGATCGCCGGAACTGCTACAAACGGCAGCGATTACAACAATATCGGCGGCACTTCCGGGGCAACTGACGTTAACGGTACGGTTAATTTTGCTGCGGGCGAGACATCGAAAACGATTACTTTGAACGTTTTGGGCGACAGCGCGATCGAACCGGACGAAACTATTACTGTCACCTTATCAAATCCGATCGCACCAGGGCCGACTCCAACAATTACAACTGCCAGTGCGACAACTACTATTACTAATGACGACACTGCTGGAATTGCCGTCAATCCCGATAGCGGATTAACGACAACAGAAGCAGGAGGAACAGCAACATTTACCGTCCGACTCAACTCTCAACCAACTGCTAACGTGACTGTTGGCTTAAGCAGTTCCAATGTTGCCGAGGGAACAGTTTCTACACCCTCGCTGACATTCACTCCCGCCAATTGGAGTGCGCCGCAAACAGTAACTATTACTGGCGTTGACGACAATATTGCTGACGGCAATCAAACTTACAATATTGTCACCGCTGCGGCTGTTAGTACAGACAGCAATTACAGCAATTTCAATCCTGCCGATGTCAGCGTTACGAATAGCGACAACGAAACTCCCGGCATTACCGTTAATCCCACAGCAGGATTAACTACAACAGAAGCGGGAGGTACGGCTAATTTCAGTGTTGTCCTCAACACTCAACCTACGGCACCTGTTACTGTCGCTTTAAGCAGTTCCAATCCTGCAGAAGGAACAATTTCTACTAATACCTTAAGTTTCACTCCCAATAACTGGAATCAGGCCCAAACGGTAACGGTGACAGGTGTTGGCGACAATATCGCTGACGGCGATATTGGTTATACTATTGTCACTGAGGCTGCTGTTAGTACAGACAGCAATTACAGCAATTTCAATCCCTCCGATGTCAGCGTTACTAACAGCGACAGCGATACAGTCGGCGTTACCGTTAATCCCGCCAGTACCGCAGCAGCAGAAGGCGGTGCAACGGGAAGTTATACACTTCAGCTAAATTCGCAGCCAACAGCGCCGGTAACAGTCAGCTTTGACGGCGGGAATCAAATAAGTGCGATCGCCCCCATTAGCTTCGACGCTACTAATTGGAATATTGCCCAAACTGTAACTGTGATTGCGACGGATGACACAGTTGTAGAAGGTACTCACACAGGCACAATCAATCACGCCGTAACAAGTACCGACGCGAAATATAGCGGAATTGCGATCGGGCCTGTCACTGTCGCCATTACCGACAATGACACGCCAACACCAACACCAACGCCAACACCGTCAACTACACCGACGCCAACACCGTCAACTACACCGACGCCAACACCGTCAACTACACCGACGCCAACACCGTCAACTACACCAACGCCAACACCGTCAACTACACCAACGCCAACACCGTCAACTACACCAACGCCAACACCGTCAACTACACCAACACCGTCAACTACACCAACGCCAACATCGCCAATTACACCGACGCCAACACCGACGCCGACGCCAACACCGTCAATTACACCGACGCCAACACCGACGCCGACGCCAACATCACCAATTACACCGACGCCAACACCGACACCAACACCACCAATTACACCGACACCAACACCGACACCAACACCAACGCCTACAGTTTTTCCGCCGACACTAACACCAACGCCTACAGTTTTTCGGCCGACACCAACAGCAGTGCAAGTCATCATGCCGCCGACGATACCTGCTGATAATTTAGTCAGAAGAATCGCTATAGGCTCCAGTACCGGAAGCTATAGCGATGCTATCAGCAGCAGCAACATTGATGATTACTACAAATTCAGTTTAGGTGCTAGGAATGACTTCAACTTGTCGCTGACCGGAATGAATGCAGATGCTAAAGTTGAGTTGCTCGACAGTCGCGGAAATACGATCGCCACTTCCAACAATTTGGGCACCGCATCCGAGTCAATTAACCGCACTTTAGAACACGGTACTTACTACGTTCGAGTCTCCTCAGCCAACGGTGGAGAAACTCCTTACAATCTCAACTTGTCTGTCGTACCCCGTCTTCCAGGCATAACCACTACAGGTTCAGATGCCCGAGTCTACAAAGCTGGAGAGTTGATCTCAGTTATAGACGGAACATTCGCCCCCGCCACTGACATATCTGGCCCGCTGATTAACATCGATGATTTCCGCGCCGCACCGCGTTTTGCCGGAATAGACGGCAATGGTTTTGCAACTGTAATTTTGGATACTGGCATCGATCGAGACGACCCATTTTTTGGTTCTGATAGTGATTCAGACGGCGTTGCCGATCGCATTGTCTACAATTACGATTACGCCTATGGCGATGACGAAGCTGACGACGTTGACGGACACGGTTCAAACGTCTCTAGTATTGCTACTTCCCAAAATGGAGTCCAGACAGGGATGGCACCCCGTGCTAACATCATTCATCTCAAAGTTTTGGATGATACGGGCAGCGGCACTTTCGCAGATATAGAACAAGCTTTGCAGTGGGTGATAGAAAACGCAGCGGCCTACAATATCGCCAGTGTGAATATGTCGATCAGTGATGGTCGCAATTACAACACCTCACAAACACGCAGCATTAGCGATGAACTAGCAGCGCTAGCAGCACGGAATGTAATTGTTGTTTCCGCATCGGGGAACGATTTCGGGCCGTTGGGCTATAACAGCGTTCAGGGTGTTGGCTACCCCGCAGCGGATGCTAACTCACTCTCAATTGGTGCGGTGTACGATGCGAACCGGGGTTATCGGACACACGGATCTGGCGCGATCGCCTATACCACCGATGCCGATCGCATTACACCCTATTCTCAGCGCCACTCCACTTTAACAACCGTTTTTGCTCCCGGTACTTTAATTACCGGTGCTGGCCCTAACACCCCTTTGACTAGCTATTCCGGTACGAGTCAAGCTGCACCTCATGTTGCTGGAATAGCAGTGCTAGCGCAACAGTTAGCCCAGCGAGATTTGGGCCGCCGGCTGACACCAACTGAGTTTGCGAATTTCTTGCAGTCAACCGGCGTCACCATCAATGACGGCGACGACGAAGACGATAACGTTATCAATACTGGCCTAAACTTCAAGCGCGTTGATATGCTGGCATTGGCTCAAGGTATTGTCGGCAACAACCCGCCAGTTGTCAATCGTTCTGTGTTTTCTCAAAGTGCAGCGCTGGGTTTTTCTCAAACTGGCAATGCTTTTACTTTAGCGGCCAATACTGATACTGATTCCGATCCGGGTGACAGCATCAATTATTCGATCGCCCTGGCAAATTTTAGCGCTTTAAGTTCATCTGCATTTACCTGGAGAACCGATCGCAATGGCGGTTCCTACCGCCAACCAATTGCCGGTTCAAGTTTCCCGGAAATTCCTTTGCCTTCCTGGCTAACTTTTAATTCCGCAACTCGCACGATTAATTTAGGCCCGACTCGTCCAGCATCGTTCAATTATTGGCTGAAAGTAACGGGAACTGACGAATCTGGCGCGAGTGTTAGCGAGGTAATTCGGTTCAAGAGTAATGCCCTCGGCGGTTTTGTCATTGACGGTTACATCGCTGGCGCTACTGTCTTTTTCGACGCCAACAAAAACGGTGTACTCGATGCTAGCGAACCTTCTGCTACTACTAGCGATAGCGGCGAATTCGATCTCGATCTCGACTCCAACATTTTCGACAAAAATCAAAATGGCGAACTCGATCCAGAGGAAGGCAATATTGTTGCTTTCGGCGGCATTGATACTGCTACGGGTTTGCCTTTGGAAACGCCTGTCACTGCCCCGCCTTACGCTACTGTTGTCACCTTGTTAACCAGTTTAGTAGCGGATTTAATTGACAAAGGAATTGACAGCGATCGCGCCGAATCTCTCGTCAAATCTTCTCTTTCCATTCCCGCTAATGTTGACATAACTAGCTTAGATCCGATCGCAGCTACCGAAAACGCGATCGCGGGTGGAGTAGAAACTTTGACTGCAATGGTCAAGGTACAAAACGTCATTACCCAAACTGCTGCTTTAATAGACGGTGCGTCGATTCTGGAAAATACCGACACCGTAAAAGCAGTTGTCAGCGCGATCGTTCAACAAATTCAATCGGGGACAACTCTCAATCTCAGCGATGCCAACCAGTTAGCAACAATTGTCGATCGCGCCGCCACCGCAGCGCAACAATTTGACTCGGATTTAAACACTCAGCAATTGTTGCAAATTGCCCCCGATGCAGCTAAGGTAATGGCCGAAGCAAATCAACGCATTGACCGAGTTGTATCCAACACAGCAACAGTTTCAATTAACCGAGAAGTTGCCCGCGTGCAAAAAGTAGCCCTAGGCGCAACCTCTGAAGACTTAAAAGCAGTCGGTACAGGTACGAAATCGATCGCCCAAGTTCTTGCCGAAAATACTGGTACTGCCTTAGATACCAAAATTCAACAAACGACATTGCCCGATACACCTGCTGTTGCGGTGATTGAAGGAGAAATAGATGCGATCGCAGCTAACTCCAATCTCACCGGTACTGACGGCGACGACAGCCTCTCCGGCGACAGCGGCAGCGATACAATGGCCGGCAAACGCGGCAATGATACTCTCAGCGGTTTTGGCGGCAACGACTGGATACAGGGCAATCAAGGCAACGATTCCCTCGACGGTGGCGACGGCGACGACACTGTTTACGGCGGCAAAGAAAGCGATAATTTGTTGGGCAATAATGGGGAAGATATCCTATTTGGAAATCGCGGTCAAGATAGCTTGAGTGGAGGGGAAGGCAATGACAGTCTTTACGGCGGTCAAGCTAGCGATATTCTGCTGGGCGGTAACGGCGACGATTTTCTCAGCGGTGAAAACGGCGATGACAGTTTGATAGGAGGAAATGGGAGCGATCGCTTCTTAATTTCAGCCAATTCTGGCAGCGATATCATTCTCGATTTTGAAGCCGGCATCGACTTCCTCGCCCTTGCAGACAATTTAACCTTCTCGCAACTTTCTATTATCCCTAGCAACAGTGCAGCTTTAATCAGCTTGACAGCAACGGGCGAAATTTTAGCAGCTATCAATGGCGTGACAGCCAACCAAATTAGCATCGCCAATTTCACTTAAAAGATTAGGAACACTGGCAAATTCAGCGTCTCTAAAATTAGTTCAACAATCACGGACTCTCCAACCAAAATCCCTCTAATTCATCTGCGTTAATCCGCGTTGATCCGCCCTCATCTGCGGTAAAAAAAAGAGAAGGTATTAACCGCCCAGGACAAGGACTATACACGAATTCACGCAGATAAATAGAAAAAAAATAGGAATACTTCCGATGCTAACAGATTTGAAATCGGGACCAAAATCCTTACAAAATCCCCAATTCAAAATTAAAAATTGAGTGGACGGGAACAATCCAAAATCTCAAATTGATTGACTGTTGTGAAATAGTTTTCAGGAGGACAAATTTATGGTAGTTATATGCGGTGACAATCTCGATAATTTGCTAGCAGGTGAAATTGGCGATGATTCCCTGTGCGGGCTTGGAGGTAACGATACTCTATCTGGTTTGGGTGGCAATGACACTTTAGATGGCGGAGAAGGAAATGATAGTCTCGCAGGTGGAGTCGGTAGCGATCGCCTTTTGGGCTACTTTGGTAACGACAGTCTCAGCGGTGGCGAAGGCAATGACAAACTTGAAGGAGGTGCCGGGAACGATCTTCTTGAGGGTGGCGAAGGCGCCGATTTAATCAGAGGAGAAGACAATAACGACAGTATCTTCGGAGGGGCTGGCAATGACTGTCTTAACGGCGGTCAAGGCAATGATACGGCGATCGGAGGAGATGGAGACGATCGCTTGTTTGGTGGCAGCAACAACGACTTGCTAATGGGCGGCAAAGGTAACGATCGCCTGTTTGGAGAAGGTGGCAATGACACTCTAATAGGTGACTTAGATAATGACTACATCAACGCCAATGCAGGAGACGATTTGCTTGAGGGAAATCAAGGCAGCGACACCCTGATTGGCGGGCCGGGTAATGACATCATATCGGGTTATGGATTTTCCTCAACAGTAGAACAAATTGATTATTTAATCGGGCAAAATGGAGCCGACTTATTTGTTCTCGGTTCGTCAAATGCCCGCCCTTACCTTTTCTATAGCGGTGACGCCGCCCATGCCGTTATTGAGGATTTTAACCGGGGCGAAGGTGACAAAATTCAAGTTGTTGGCTTCGTACAAGATCGTGACGGTTCTCGCTTCTTCTCTTACCGATTTGAATCTTATGATGACGGTACGAGACGGGGAACTCGGATATTGGTCGGATCGGATTTAATCGCCGATGTTCAAAATATTACTGATGTGAATCTATCAGATTGCGCGATCGTTTCGACAGGGTTTACACCGCCATCGCGAGACTTTCCATCCTTCCCGTCTCTGCCGGAAATTCCCTTCCCGATACCGCCGCTTCCCACTCCTTTCTCGCCAATACTGCCAGTTTTTGTGGAAAGTTTGGCTTCTTTTCAATTTTGATAAAACTTACCGACGGGGGCAATCACCGGCTTTTTTTACGGAAATACGCAGGTTGCAGCCAGCAGATTTTGTTAGCAAGGACTGCAGTCCTGACTACAAAACAAGATTCGATTGTACGATCGAACCGGATCGGGCTACTCGATCGACAATGAGGTCGTTTGGGGCCAAAAGTGAAGTTTTACGATCGAGATGAAATTTCGCCTCTCCCGGCAAACCGGTTTCCGGCTCGGACTGCTTTCTGCAGCTCAGCCCTCCCCGCATAGTAGCTTGGGCGGATGTTGAGATTCCGAAAAAAGCCTTTTAAGTGTCCAAAAAGCGATCGCGCGCGTGAAAATTGCACGGCAATTATGTTACATTTTTTATCACAGTCTGGAATTCGATCGGGCAACGCCAGCGAGTAGGGACAAGCCACCGCTTAGTTTCCCAGAGCTTGCAGGCGATCGCACAAGAGATTTCCTTTCGTCAGCTCCAAATTTAAAAAATAGCCTCAGGCATTTGCTAGTAAAAGCAAGCTGCTCGGCGCGGGGCGACAAAAAACCTTGTGGCTGCTGCCCTGAACCTCAACCACAGCAATATTCTTTTAGGAATTCTGGCTCCATGTTTTCTAAACAAATCACCGACTCAAAAACCTACCAGTGGTTTGAGGAACGCCTGGAAATTCAGGCGCTCGCCGATGACATCACTACAAAGTATGTACCCCCGCACGTCAATATTTTCTACTGCTTGGGCGGAATTACTTTAGTTTGCTTTCTGATTCAGTTTGCCACTGGCTTCGCCATGACTTTCTATTACCGTCCCACGGTAGCAGAAGCTTTTTCTTCAGTGCAATACCTGATGACTGAAGTCAATTTCGGCTGGCTGATCCGCTCCATCCACCGCTGGTCTGCAAGCATGATGGTGCTGATGATGATTTTGCACATCTTCCGGGTTTATCTGACCGGCGGCTTCAAAAAGCCCCGCGAATTAACCTGGGTGACAGGAGTAATCTTGGCAGTCATCACTGTTTCTTTCGGCGTGACCGGCTATTCACTGCCTTGGGATCAAATCGGTTACTGGGCGGTTAAAATCGTTTCCGGCGTCCCCGAAGCTATCCCGTTTGTCGGTTCTTTGATGGTGGAACTGCTGCGCGGCGGTGTCAGCGTCGGTCAAGGCACTTTGACTCGCTACTACAGCTTGCACACTTTTGTGTTGCCTTGGCTGATTGTAGTCTTCATGCTGGCTCACTTCTTGATGATTCGCAAGCAAGGTATCTCTGGCCCGTTGTAAATTTTGAGTTGTGGGGGCGGTATTTTTTGCCCCCCCGCTGAATTGTGAGTTGAAAATTCAGAACTCATCACTCATGATATTTATTTACGGCTAATACTTCCTGCGATCGCGCCGCTGATTCAAACTAACGAATACAGTGGAATGGCAGCCCCGGGTAAAACTAAAAGGAGAACACTCTTACTATGTCTATTCTCAAAAAACCAGATTTGAGCGATCCAGCGCTCCGCGCTAAGCTCGCTAAGGGCATGGGTCATAACTATTATGGCGAACCAGCTTGGCCTAATGACTTGCTCTACGTTTTCCCTATAGTCATCATGGGAACGATTTCTCTGTGCGTGGGTTTGGCCGTACTAGACCCGGCTTTGGTTGGCGAACCTGCTAATCCTTTTGCTACTCCGCTGGAAATTCTGCCGGAATGGTATTTGTGGCCTGTGTTCCAAATCCTGCGCGTTTTGCCTAACAAATTGTTGGGTATTGCTTGCATGGCCGGTGTTCCCCTGGGCTTGATTTTGATTCCGTTCATCGAGAATGTTAACAAGTTCCAAAATCCGTTCCGCCGCCCTGTTGCTACTACTGTTTTCCTGTTGGGAACTGCTGTAACTCTGTGGTTGGGTATTGGTGCTATTTTCCCGATCGACAAATCTTTCACACTGGGTCTTTTCTAAGATTTAAGTTTGCTTGATTTTGACGCCTGCGGGTTTCCTGTAAAGTGCTTTTGTACTGGTGGGAAACTTTAGCGGGCGTCAATTGATTTTAGATTTTAGATTTTAGATTTTAGATTGGGGATTTTTAGATTTTAGATTTTAGATTGGTGATTTTAGATTGAAGAATTGAAGAATTGAAGAATTGAACAATTGGGAATGTCAATTGATTTTAAATTGAAGAATTGAAGAATTGAAGAATTGGGAATGTCAATTGATTTTAAATTGAAGAATTGAAGAATTGGGAATGTCAATTGATTTTAAATTGAAGAATTGAAGAATTGAAGAATTGAAGAATTGGGGATATCAATTAATTTTAAATTGAAGAATTGAAGAATTGAAGAATTGAAGAATTGGGGATTCGGGATTTCAACTGATTGAAGAATTGAATAATTGAGGATTGGGAATTTGGGGTTTTTAGCTCTATTATTTAATAATACTCAGTAATTAATTCTCGGATTTTATTCAATTAAAGTCAGAAGCATACAGAAGCCGACAATATTATATCTAAATATATAAGCGCAAACAAAACCATAGTATTTGGTCGGGGCGAGTTCCTGTAAATATCTACAGTTAGGTGTGGCTCTCAGAGATTCAGTCTAATACTTTAGATATAGAAAGTATATCTACTTACCAGAAATCGTTATAAATTCCACTCAATCTCCGGAAAAAGGCTAGACTTAGACGCAGACATATTCAGTAAAACTATCTCTATATTGCCACGGCGTGCAAAAAAAAAATGGCTATAGTTATACTTACTGATTTGGGAAATGAAGCGGGTATTCAATCCCGCTCAATTGCCGCTCAATACCCTCTTGCTGCTACTAAATGCGAAGCGCGTTATGGCGAAGAGTTCTAGGAGGAATTATGATGAACCTAAATTTAGATACTATTTTCTCATCGCTGATGAACCCGGCCCTGAACGAGTTTCAGGTTTGGGCTTTGCAAAACCCGGAAGAAAGTCTCAGCAAAACGATGCTACCGCCGATCGCCCTGATTGAGGGTTTGATTGCCAACGAACCCACCTATTTGCACATAAAACGGCTGGCTTTCGGAGCGAACTTTTGCTGCGCGGGGCAAGTCGTGATGGGAGAGTTTGACACGCTGGAAAAAGCACTCACATCGCCCCAGGCGCGCGGATGGCGGCTGGGTACTTCTGTACTCGATCCCGATCGCGCGCCCAACCAAGATGTCGGCGGCAGAAACCTTTTCCTGCTGTCTTTGTCCGATCGCGAAACTGACGGTAGCAGCAACCACGCAGAATTCCGAAGCTGTATGCAGAAATATCTGTTCAACAGTGCCACAACGGATCGCCAAGGGGACGAAATCAGCAGACGGTTGCTGCTGAGGCTAGCCGCAGATTATGCCGAGATGTCGCACGGTGCGGGGGGAGCGTTTTTTACCGATGTCAAGCGCGGTTGGATGGGATTTTTAGTCCGATATCTGCACTACGTCATCTTTGGGATTAATCCAGACGATTCAGAGTCGATCGAACTTCTCACCGAATTGCATTACACCCGCCAAAGCCCGCTGCACTACTTCGCCGTCATCGGCAACCTGCTGCAAAGCCTGAACCTCTTTGGACACGGGGATTTGTCGGCTCTAATCGAGCGTGCGGCGACTATCTATGAAAATTCCCCAGCTTTAGCCGACTTCGAGGAGAGCTCGGAAAACAACGGCATGACTAAGCGGGAATTGGCGAAGCTGATGACATCAATTATGGGGATAGCGGGACTGCAAGGCCCCCTGCACCTAGGCTACACGGCAATGGGATACCGCCCTCTCCCCGCCTATAAAGGACAGCAGACGGCCGAAATTAACCCGACTGATTTTTGGGATGAGCTCGATTTGGACGATCCCCAGTCGATCGAGCTGTTCCTCCTCGAATGCGCCCGCCTCTGGGCCCCCGTCAGCGCCACCCACCGAGTCGCGACAGAGCCTTTCACCGCAAGGGTAGCGGGCAAAGAGCGCACTTTCCCCGCCGGAACCAAGGTACTGATACCGCTCAGTTTGGGGCTGCTAGACGAGAGTTTCTGGGGCTCTACGGTATACCAATTCAACGCTAAGCGCGAGAATCTCTGCCCTTTTCATATGGGTTTTCATTCGGTGGGCGATCGGAGTGCGGGACGGATTTGCCCCGGTAAAGACATCGCACTCAAGATGCTGGTGGATGTCGTCAGTACGGTAGGCAAAGTGCGCCGCTCCTCTGAGCCTAACTTGCGGCGGTAATTAATCCAAAAGCTCGATCGTAGATCTCGGGTAGGGACTTAGGCACTCGCGGTGTCTAAAGCTGTATTTCATCAGATTGAAAACTGCTATCAGACTCGGCGGTTGAAAGAGATCCTACCCTACACAAACTTTCGTCCGAGCCAGCGAGCGACTAAGAAATCAAGGGGGTATCTAACAGGAAACCAAATCACAACTTTTTTTGAGGATAAATAATACCATGTTAATCGAAGAAAAGCAACTAAAAGACATTGCGAATTGGATGAAAGTAGATAATCCAGCGGATTTACCCGAAGTCCTGCAAGGTATCTTTTTTATGGACGGTAATGTTTTACCAGATGATTGTCTGACGATGTACAGTTCAGACTGGAATGCTGACGAACGGACGTTATTGCTGCGCGTTTTTGACCCTGTTATCTGGACATTTCATTCATCAATGGCGGGACGGATGTTAATTTATTTAGTTAAATTTTCTCGCTTCAGCTACTTGTTCAGATTCTCCGATGCAACTTTGCAGCACGGACACATCACGCCGATAGTGTTTGGATGGTCTGTGCCGCCGTGGCTGGTAGATTTTTTGATCGATCGAGATCCGAACAGTCCGAATGGAGATATCTGGTATCGCACAAACTCGTTTTTCGGCAGACCTCCTGACAACGGATATATACTCCGCAGGATTGCAGACAAAGATGGCAACTACACCTCAGCTTTTCCAGATATGCTGTCTAAAGTTGAGAGTGATTGTTTGATCGTTGCCAAAGACTGAAAATATTTACAAAAACTACAAAACCCTCTTCGTTACGGGTTTTGTCGATCGAAGCGGCGGCGTTTGAACCGACGACACCCACTAACACAGTTTTATTTGCTAGCCTATAAAGGCTATGCAGCAAACTCTAGCAGGCTGTTGTCAATTATTCCTATCAATAATTCGGATAGTGTTTGATTGGCAACTGTAGAATCTGGGTTTCAGGGCAATTGCACAATCGATATCCCAACGGAAAATCAACGGTTTCAGACTAAGAGCTAAAAACAGTCCTGACTGTGGATAGTTGACGGTGTAAAGCTTGAAACTATAATGGGGAACACGAGTTCTCTGTAAAGTGCGATCGCCATTTCCTCATGGCATATTGACGGTAGGAAATCTCTCCGTCCAGAGTCATCATTTTAACAAAAAATCAGGGTTTCACAAGGATTTAATTCAGTTTATACAAGCTCGACAGCTCGCATTTATCTAGGTCATTGTTGACAGGGTTGCAGTTTCTATTTCCTGAATCTACTGTGTTCCCACTTGATTCAGGTAGATGAAAATCAACATTCTCAAAATAGCTGGTTCTTTGGACTTAAAGTCCCTAGGTCTTCACTTTGGAGGAATTTGTCATGACTAAAATTTCACAAATCGACTCTTATCAACTTGAGCAATTACTAAAACGCCTCGAACAAATTGAAGCTAAGCTGGGAATCAAAGTTGACTCAAGTGGCGAAGTATCAGGTAAAGAAGTACAAAAATTTTGTGCTTTGCCAAAGGTTCCTCCACGCACTTTCGATCCGAGCGTGTCGCCGGAGCGTGCTCGTCTAATAAGGTTAATCGGGAAGAAGTGGGTTAACGGTACAAAATTACGTTATTACTTTTTTGAGAGCGGTCCCTATTCAGGCGGGAACGAACAGAAGGAGATCGTGCGGCAGGGGTTTGAGGTGTGGAAGAAGGTAGGGATTGGTATCAAGTTTGAGGAAGTTAGGAACATCAGCGAGGCAGAGATACGAATCGGCTTTGTGCAAGGGGATGGAGCCTGGTCATATGTTGGCCGCGATACGATCGATATTCCCAGACAAGGCGAGCGAACCATGAACTTCGGCTGGGATCTTCGGGCTGATTCCCGTGGGGTAGATGTCCCCGTTCACGAGATAGGTCACGCCTTAGGTTTCCCTCACGAGCACCAAAACCCGTTTGCAGGTATCGTATGGGACGAAGAAGCCGTTTATAAATATTTCGCTGCTCCTCCTAACGAATGGGACCGAGATACAACTTTTTATAACGTGCTCCAAAAGCTTGGAACAGGAGAAGTGGAGGGGTCAAAGTGGGACCCCAACTCTATCATGCATTACGCTTTTGCAGCGGGACTCATTGAGAAACCTGTGGAGTACCGCAACGGATTAAACCCTGCTGGCGGACTTTCTGAGCAGGATGTGTTGCAGGTACGATTATTCTATCCCCCGCTTGATGACTCGAGTTATACAGAACTTAAACCCTTCCATTCCGAGATTCTGTCCCTCGCGCCTGCTGAACAGAAAAACTTTGCGATCGAACCCTCTGCGACCCGAACCTATACAATTGGAACCTTCGGAAAGGTAGATACAGTTATGGTTCTTTTCGAGGATCAGAGTGGTGACCTGAAATATGTTGCTGGTGACGACGACAGTGGCACAGACTTGAATGCACAAATCAATGTTAGGCTTTATCAAGGTCGGCGGTATGTGTTGAGAATCCGCTTGTACTCTAACTTTTCTGGTGGTGAAGCCTCAGTGATGCTGTGGTGAGGGCTGCCGCAAAAGTTTAGACACATGATGGCAAGGGCATTTCCTCGGGCGATCGCGCCCACTTGCTCTGACGCATGAATTACGCTAATTCGCGGGTTTCTTTGACGGCAGATTGACTCGATTGAGCTACATAGATACCGGATAAAATCACGACAAACGCTATCAAGTCAAAGAAACCCAAGCGTTCAGAAAAAATTACCCAAGCGAAGATTGAGGCAAGGACTGGCTCGAAAAGCAGCGTGACGGCGACGAACCCTGACGACAGCTTGCTGAGGCTGTAAGCCAAAAGTCCTTGACCCAATACTTGGCACAAGAGGGCTTGCAAAATTACGAAAAACCACCCCATCCAGGAATGGGGAAACAATCTTTCTTCGGCGAGTGCGAGGACGGGAAACGCAAACACAGTCGTGAAGGCGCAGCGCCACAGCAATAAGGTTGCCGTGGTAAATCGTTCTCGCAGCAGTTCTAGCAGTATCAGATACGCAGCAAAACAAATCCCCGATAGCAAGGCGACGGCATTACCTTGTACTTGGTTAGTGGCGAACTGCACGTCATCCAATCCCATAACGATCGCTCCCGCCACTGCCATGATCATGCCAATGATGAATCTGCTATTGTAGCGCCTACCTAACAACAACCACCCCGCCAAACCGACAAACAGTGGGTTCAAACCACAAAATAACGTAACGTTGGCAACGTTGGTTTGAGTCAGCGACAAAGACCACAGCAGGAAGTAGGTCGCTCCGAAACTTCCCAATCCTACCAACAGCCCGAATTCTCGTCTCGTAAAAGGCTTCTTTTCTACGGGTTGGCGATCGGATTTTTGGCGGTCAAAAGCCTCTATTGTGCTCAACAAGCCAAAGACGGTGGCAGCGATCCAGCCGCGATGGAATGCTACGGCATTTGAACCTATTTCTCGTTCGCACAGTTTGACGAGGATTGGTGCTAAAGATAGCGGGATCAGGCTGGCAAATAATGAAGCAGTTGCGATCCAAGCAGGTGTTCTGGACGAGTGTTGCTGTGCTAATTCCAGTTTGGCTGTCATACTTTTTAGCAATTGTGTTGACATCTAGTTGTGCTGATTTTTTGAGCCAAGTTTTGTTCGCTTGCCTGCCGTTGAAACAAATAGTAATGGTGACTACCCGCTCTCTAGCCGATTTTGTGGCAGGTGAACAACAGCTTGGCTAGATACGGCTAGGTACAGACCGATGAGAACTAGGGCAAAACCTACCCAATTTGAGAAACTTAGTTTTTCCCAAAATAAGACCCAAGCCAAAATGCTGCTAAATACTGGCTCTAACAAATGTACTAAGGAGACAACCACTGAGGACAAGCCAGCAACGCTATATGTTAACAGTCCCTGACCTAAAACTTGGCAGACGAGGGCGAGAAAAATTACGAACAGCCACCCATTCACTGAAGAAGGAAAAACCCGCTCTTGGGCGAACACAAGCATGGGCAAGATGGATAGGGTAGCGATCGCACAAACCCACAACTGAATTGTGATGGGGTCAAATTTGGTTCTCAGTTGTTCTACCACCAGCAGGTATGCACCCATGAAAACCGCAGAGACGATGGCTGCTATGCCTCCTGTTACCTCACCAGTGGCGATTTGTATCTGCTCGATTTCAATGGCGATCGCTCCCCCAATGGCGACGACCATCCCAATCAGAAATTGGCGGTTAAAGCCTTGACCGAATAACAACCACGCTCCTAAGCTGGTAAATATGGGGGTGAGATTGTGTAGGATTGTCGAGATAGCGACGCTGGTTTTAGTCAGCGACCAAGCTACAAAGGCTAAGGTGGCAGCAAAAAAAGTCCCAGCACCCAGCAATAGCAAAAGCTCCTGACTGGTGTATGAATGCTGTTGAACGGGTTTGTCACCAGAAAGTCTCTGACGTATCGCCTTGTATCCTTGCCACAGCCCGAAGACGACACTACCTAGCCAAAAGCGATTAAATATTGTAGCATTGGGGCTGAGTTCAGATTCACTCCATCTAATGAAGATAGAGCCAAAAGATATGGCGACTACACCGACAAATAATGAGGCGATCGCCATCGTCGTTTTATTGGATTCATTCATTAGGGGTGAAACAACTATAAAACAGAAAAAATTATGATTGGCCCTGAAGCAACTGTGCTTCGCGGCGAACGAGAAGTTTTCTCTAGCAAATCCCGGAGCTAAATGCTTGTTTTAGTTTTTTTATATTTTTATTTTTGAAAGAACGTCTCTTTCATTAATTAACACCTATTTAATACTATGTCAAGCACTATTTTTTACATACTTTACGGATCTATGGAGGCGGTTTCCAAATGACGACGATCGGCAGTTCTACGTTTCTGTTAGCCATTTTTTCTGCTCCAGGATGGAGTGCATTTTTGCTTAACTTCGGCATTCTTGGTGTTGTCCTTATTGTTCTCAACCTACTGTTTGGTATTTTGCGGAGAATTTTCCGTCAATTTACCTCCGACCTGGCGTTAGTTGCACTCAACGTCTCACAAACACCGCTGACACTCATTGTGTTCGCGATCGGTTTCAAGCTGGCATTGCAGACGCTATTTGTCACTCCTACAATCTACATTGCTTGGTTCCAAAAAGGCTTGACTGCTTTTCTTGTCCTTGTCGCCGCCTTTTGGGCGGTTCAATTGCTCACTGAGGTTGTGACCTATGCTTTCAGGCAGTATGCCGCACGCTCCGAGGCAATGTGGGATGATGTTCTGACTCCCATCCTACAAAATGTTCTCCCTGTAATAGTTTACTTGGTGGGTGGACTGCTGTTTCTCCAGGCATTCGGTATTGACATCCAAGGTGTGTTAGTTGCGATCGGAGGAATCAGTTTTATCTTGGGGTTTGCCCTAAAAGACATTCTGGCAAACTTCTTCAGTGGGTTAGTCTTGCTCATCGATACACCGTTTCGCTTTGGGGATGTGATTGAGCTAGCCAACGGTAGAAGAGGCGTGATCAAACACATTGGGCTGCGATTAACCGAACTGTATCTCATTGACACGCACTCACAGATTTACATCCCCAATGGCGCGTTTGAAGGGCAGGAAATTATTAACCTCAGCCGTCCGACCAATCATTACTACTACACGATCTCCATTCCCATCAAAGCAGATGTTGCCCCGGCTCTAGCCATCTCCATGATTGAAAGAGTCGTGCTGGCGCACCCCGATACTATGGGCGAAATAGACAAGAAGTTAGAATTAGTTGACCAGTTTTATGGCTACTCTTTACCTGGGGTAAAATCGCAACAGAAACGAGAGGCGGGACGGCAACGCTTGTTAGCTGAGTCTAAGGTGAATACTGTACTAGCTGAGATTGAAATGGGTTTGGCGCACCTAGCCGATCTCATCTCCCAATTAGAAAGGGGCGGATTAGATGTAGAGGAGCGGCGAACAGTGCAAGCATACTATCTGGAACTTTGTCAAAAGATTGGAATGGAATCAAAAAAGCCCGATCGACATGACCGTCGCAGACGCTCGATGGGTGAAGCTACGGGAACAGTATCCGAGAGTACGTTGATTGGGCTGATACGCCGTTGGTATCAATACTGGTTGAAAGACCCTGACCTATTTCAAGAAGACCAGCAAGCGTTGAAGCAAGAGTGGGAACAGAAGATTGATGTGTTGAAGATCAAAGTTAACAAGCTGTTCTGGGCAATCAGTAATCCCAAAGGGTTAGACACGCGATTAGACGATCTGGTAGAACGCTTTCGCGAATGGTTGCGAGAAAACTTCAAGAGTTCGCGCAATGAATGGCAAGACCCCAAAATCTGGATCGATGACCTGAAGGGAGATTACACGCGAGACACGCTGGTGCGGTTCTATGTCGATGACATCAAGTTGGAACATTGTGAACGGGGACAGCGGATTCTTAGCGAAATGCGGCGCGAGATCGTCTGGCATTTGCGTCAGTCATATTTGTCTAATTGATTGTGAGAATGTCGGTCAATTAACAAGGGGTTTAACCCCTCACCCATAAAAATGGGGTGAGGGGTTAAACCCCTTGTTAATTGACCGTATAGCTGTTGACTGCCCATAGCGAACGCAAATGCTTCGTTCTAGGTGTCAGGGGCAACACCCCCTGCAAATTCGCCAACAGTCTCTTCTTCTGGAAGCTACACAACACCGTCTCTTCATCAATTGCTTGTTCTCACCAGCGGTATCAAAAAGATGAGAAAGAGTTCTACACTGCCCGCTACTGGTCGAGTCTGGACTCGTCTCTGGCACTGAGCAAAGCACTAAAGCATCTGAGTATATCAGCCGATCGCCTGTTCCACCTCTACGGTATTCTCAAGCTAGCTTCACGCTTGGCACGGGTCAAAGCAACACTGCGATGTTAGACCGAGGCGATGGCGAAAGCATTCAAGAGTCTCAAAATACATCAAGGATTTGGAATCGGCTCTCATCAGCGGCAACTTACTTCAGGAGACATACCGTTTTGACCCCGCGCTGGTCCAGCGAGATCCATACTTTTCGCCCGAGGAGGAGGAATTTGCCCGCAGCAGCACCGTATTCGTGGAACTTGCGTAAATATCGCATTTTTCCCCTCACCTGACACAATCGGTTTAAACTTATATCTTGCACCATTCTCAATTAGCCTTTTAGGAACAGGCTTTCGGGTCTTTGAAGCGAGAAAATCTACTCTTTGTGGAACAGGCAAGATGCCTGTTAAGCGAGAATGGTGCAAGATGTGAGTTTAAAGTGACATCTTGCATCATGGTCAATCAGCCTTTCAAGGGCGGGATCTCCTGCCCACCCCACAAGAAAATTCATCTTTTGTCGAACAGGCCCGAAAGACTGTTCTTGAGATTGGTGCAAGATGTGTTTAAATAGACCTCTGGTCGCATTCTCAACATTCCCCTTCCCTAGTAAGATGATGTTAGCGAATCAGGGGTGATATCAAATCCGGCTAATGGCACTCACTTCCCTGATATCTGATACCCCATATCCCCTGCCCACTTCTTTGTGTCGCTGATTAACTGGATTTGGGATCGAAGGCCTGACTGCTTCCATTTTCTCGTTTCTCGTTCGCAGACTCAGCCATATCTTAATTACTTAATTTTTATCAGTATGGTAAAATTCGACGAACATAAACCCAAAACATAAGTTGATAAATCAACAAAATATAAGTGATAAATTTGACAAGCAAAATGAAAAAACTCTCTCAAAATCAAGTTTCTCGGCAAAAGCGCCTAGAGTATAAGTTCGACAACTTTATGTCGAAGGGAGGGTTTTCAGTCTTTCTGGCATTACTGTTAGCATTTTTTGGTGCTTTTGTTTTGATGACAATTGCACGTTACCTGGCAGAATGGTGGTTTCCCAATCAAGGTATAGAAGGTAACTCCGATTTTTCGTGGGACGTATTTGTTCAGCTAATAGGTCTAAGAGACACAGGAGATAATGCCAATTTTGCAACTAAGGTTGTGGGTGTAGTCACAATTTTTATTGGCTTGGTACTATTTTCTAGTCTAGTTGCTTTCATCACTCAAGAATTTGAATCAAA
Source organism: Microcoleus sp. F4-D5 (assembly GCF_036704885.1). NCBI lineage: Bacteria > Bacillati > Cyanobacteriota > Cyanophyceae > Oscillatoriales > Microcoleaceae > Microcoleus > Microcoleus sp. F4-D5. The sequence goes on from NZ_JAUBSX010000080.1 coordinate 28,073, forward strand.
ACTTCAGTCGCTGCGAAAAGGAAAAAGTATAGTAGTAGAAGAAAACCATACTTTAATTTTGGGATTTACAGATAGAGTTGTAGATATTATTCAAGAATTAGTAGTTGCTAATGAATCGGAAGATGACGCAGTAATTGTTTTATTATCTCAAAAAGAAAAGGAGGAAATGGATGATTTTCTCCGGGATAATGTAGGCAAAACTCAAAAGACGCGATTGGTGACTCGCAATGGCTCAATCACAAATTTAAGCGACCTAGATAAGGTGGGAATAAAAGTTGCTAAATCAGTGATTATTTTGAATGATGCGAAAGCCTCAGATTCCGAAGAGTTTAAAACTTTATCTGATGCACGGGTAGTCAAAGCTATCCTGGCTGTGGTGGCAGCTAATCAGGAAGACTCCTTGCCAGTAATTGTCGTAGAATTACACTTAGAACAATATCGTCGCCTAGCTGAAAATATTGCTCCAGGAGCCATAATTACTCTGAATGAGGCGGATATTTTAGCTCGAATTTTAGTTCAAACATCCCGGAGTGTAGGGCTAGCAGCAGTATATTTAAACTTAGTGGGTTTTGAAGGAAACGAATTCTATTTCTATCGCCCAGAACAAGGCTGGCAGAGTGTAAGTTTCGGCGAATTACCATTTCATTTCTCAACTGGTATACCAATAGGTGTGCGCCATGCAGATGGCACATTGACAATAAAAGCCTGCAACAATTACAAACTAGCTGAGTCAGATGAAATTATAATTCTGGCAGAAGATGACTCAACTATCCGGTTTTCTCCCCAACCTGTAGTCCAACCATTAATTAAAGGTTATGCTGACAGTAGCAAATCTTTAGAACAAAAACCTGAAAAACACCTGGTTATTGGTTGGAACAACAAAACCCCAATTACTATTAAAGAATATGGTAAATACCTGGTGGCAGGTTCACAGGTTAACTTGGTAACACAAGATATAACCAAGGAAATGCAAGCGGAATTTGACAATATTGCCAAAGAATACCCAGATATCAAGATGAATCTTATCGAGGTAAATTTGGAGTCTGTTGAGCAGTTGGGAACTTTAAAACCTTATGAATTTAACAGTATCTCAATTTTGGCAGGGAGAGGTGAAAACGCCGAGCAAATAGATGCTAAAACCCTCACCGTTTTGTTAGAAATCCGGCAAATTTTCAGAGAATATAAAAACCAAACAGGAAACCAAGTAACTACAGAATTGATTGCAGAAATAATTGATTCTCAAGACACTGACCTGGTAATCAAAGCAGGTGTAAAAGACTTTCTCCTCACGGATCAATTTGTGTCAAAAATTTTAGCCCAGGTATCCCAAGAGCCAGATATAATGTCAATATATAGGCATTTGTTCTCACCGGAAGGTAGCGAACTGTATGTCAAGCCAATCTCGCTTTACTTTCCCAAAGAACAAATTAGCAAGCTGACTTTCGCTGATTGTGTATTAGCTGCACAAAACCGTAATGAATTGTGTATTGGCGTAAGAATTAGCGCCATAGCCCAGGATAAAAATAAAAACTTTGGTATTGAATTAATACCGAGTATGGATAAGCAGTTAAATCTCAGTTTAGACGATCGACTGATTACTATAGCTGAGGATGAAACTTGATGGCACTGTAGATTTACCATAGTTGCAAGAATACGGATCGATGAACTTTGCCTGAGAGCGGGTTAATCAAGTTAATCTAAATTACAGCGTATTCCTGATTGATGAAGTGTAGGGACAAAGGCTTTCGCCGTGTCCCTACGGGGATAGAATAATCTGGGGCGGTACTTCATAAATGTGGAATCTGCTGTATTTCCTAATTTAGAAAAGAGCTTGTTGATTATACAGACTTTAGTGCAATTCCTGTGAGTACAAGCTTAAGTTTTTTAACAACACAAGGAGATAAATTATGATGGTAGAAGCGATCGAAGTTCAGCAACATAAAACCACCACAGCCGACTGGCGATTAAGTCCTGGCTACTTGCATGAAGGTAGATCTGATTTTGAATCGGCACATATTTTGTTGGGTCGTTTCTTAGCCGATCGAACTTCTGAAGATCCGCTTTTGGAAAAAGAACTATTTGCCAACGACGGCATTTTTGAGTGGGGACACGCCAAGCCTTTAGAAAAAGTGATTAATTCACAGTCAGACCTGGAGTTTCTACTGTTGCATCCCAATTTGTTACGCAACTGTATAACCATCATCGAACCTTGGGAACACGTAGGCCTTAACGCACTTGGTGAAGATGTTCGCGCTTCCAAAAATGTCGCCTACATTGCTCAGAAAGTCGCCGATATGGACTCTGTATTACTACCTGTTTGGTCAACAGGAGTCCTCGATCCAGAAATAGTTGTTCCGGCAATTAACTCTGGTTATGCAGTGGTAGTCGAAGGCGGCGATCCATCAACATACGATGCCTCCACCTGGACAAGTCCGGCCTGTTCGCGAGAGGATATGTTTGCATTAGTGGAAAAATTATTGATCTCGCGAACGCCCACCAGTGCCCCCGCCATCTTTATCTGTGTAGGGCACCAACTGGCTGCTGAATGTCACATCCGACTCATCCGGCGTGCAGTCAAACAAGTCCTCAATATGACATCTTTAGAACGCGATAAGGAGACCAAAGCACTCAGATCGTTGCAAGAAGTCTGCCAGCGCATTGAAGCAATGGGCAGCACACTCGAAGTCAAAAAGCGCGATGGACGGGTTGTTGCTACTGGCTGGAATGACGAGCATTTTGCCGTGACGCGCAATGAATTAAAAGAAGTAGGCGATCGCGCGTTGTTGCCTTATCAGTCTCCAGACGGCGATGCTTTAGATATTCCTTGGGAAATTATTCATGCTCATGATGTCACAGCCGACACCCATGAAGGTGTGATTGACACAACAATTCAATATGAAGCAAGAGTGTCAATTTCGATGTTTCATTCCGATGAAGTCAACGAAGAAGCAATATTGTTTGCCAACTGGGCTTACCGCAGTATTCATGACGCTATTGTTCCCTATCGGCACATCATAGCTGGTAGCTCTCTAAGTTGGCTAATACAACTGCCCGACTCCATTGAAATTCTTTGTTCAACAGCAGAGGAAGATGGTGCAATAGTTACTGAGTGTTCAGCAACTTGCATTAACTACAAAGACTTTGAAACTAAGAAAATTCGACGCTCGTTTACTTGCCAATTCCATCCAGAACTACTGTCAGATTTGCGTGCGATCGGTAACAGTGAAGCTCCCTCTTATTCAACCCTGAAAAAAGATGATGGTGCCCGCTTATTTGTCCGACTCCTGTATGCCGGAATGCAAGAGTAATGCTATTAAATTGGGTAGTGGTCAAGAAGTAATGATGGTAAAATAGTAGCCTCGATAAGTTTTTTGTAAACTATGCCGAATTGTCCCCTTTGCTCTTCTTCCCGAACCGTGAAAAACGGTCACATTCACACAGGAAAACAAAGATTCAAATGTTACGACTGTGGTCGGCAATTTGTCGAGAATCCAGACAAGAAGGTGATCGACCCAGCCACGAAAGAACTAATCGACCGATTATTGCTAGAACGCCTCTCTCTTGCCGGCATCGCCCGTGCAGTCAAGGTTTCGGAGCAATGGCTCCAAGATTATGTTAACCGGAAATACGCCCGAGTGCCCCGAACCGTACAGGTGTCATTAAAAAAAAAGGGAAAGCTAGCGATTCAATGTGATGAATTATGGTCGTTTGTAGACCATAAAAGCAATAAACAGTGGGTATAGTTAGCCTTAGACGTTAAGACCCGTGAAATTGTCGGGGTTTACATTGGGGCAAGAGACTCGGCCGCCGCGAGTGAATTATGGAAATCCTTACCGCCAGTCTATCGACAATGTGCTGTCGCCTACACGGATTTCTGGGCGGCTTACTCGAAGGTGTTACGCCCGTAAGCGACATCAGGCGGTCGGGAAAGAGACGGGTAAAACCAGTTATATTGAGCGCTTCAATAACACTCTCCGACAACGGGTGTCTCGTTTGGTACGAAAGACATTATCTTTTTCCAAGTCCTTAAATAATCACATCGGTGCGATTTGGTATTTTATCCATCATTACAATTTGTCATTACTTGTTTAGGACTACCGTTGCACCTGTATCATTGGGAATGGAACCAGGTTCACCGTTTGGCAGTTCAATTCAAAGCTTAGTTACATATCTGCGTTACACTCAGGCCATCAGCTACGAACGGCTATCGTCGATATTTGCATCCGTTTTTGGACTCAAGATCTCAGAAGGAGCAATCGCCAATTTATTAGAGAAAGTCAAAACGAGTTTAGATGACCAAGTAACTCAAATACTACAACGGCTGCGGCGGGCAAAATTAATTTGTTCAGATGAAACGAGCGCGAGAGTTAACGGACATTGGGAGTGGGAGTGGGTGTTTCAGAACCCTGATGTTTGTTTGCACATCATCCGCCCTAGCCGAGCCAGTGGAGTAATGTACGAAGTTCTAGGAGAACATCGTCCCGATATTTGGGTGTCAGATTTATTTAGCGCTCAAAAAAATCATCCAGCACCACAATGGCAAGTGTGTTTGGCTCATCAATTGCGGGACTGCCAATATGCGATTGATGCTGGGGACAGGATTTTCGCCCCAGCAATGAAGAGGTTATTATTAAGAGCTTTTATCATCCATCGACGACGAGAAAAAATCGACGATGCCAGACTCAAGCGATACCGAGAAAATTTACAGGAAAGATTAACCGGGATTTTAAATTTAGCGCCACATCATCCGGATGGTATCCAGGGTAAACGCATCTAAATTAATTTGACAAAAACCTCAATTTGTGTATTACTAAACAACTAAAAAAACATTTTTAACCCACATTCCGCACCCCCAACTGGCACATACGCGAATTGAGGGGGTAAAAGTGAATCATCCGAGACAAGAGCGAGTAAAAATACTCAATTATTTTGGTAGCGCTCGGTAAAAGACCAAGTTTATGACATATCCGTAACCCGATCACATCCGCGAAAATGCGTTAATTTCGCTCGCTCTTGGGTAACCAATCATCACCAAAAATAGTGTAAACTGGCGAGCGAGATGAACGCTCAAATCAGGATTCAGCAGCCCATGCAGAAAGCATCCCAGATGAAAGTAGAAAACCTAGATCATCTGGGCTTGATAGCCGGTCTAATTGATGAAATAGGAATTGTCCAAAAAATCAATGAATTAGTAGGCGAACAACCGGGCGAGATAGTCAGTCCCGGCCTGGTAGTTAAAGCCATGATTATTAATGGATTAGGGATGGTTTCTGCCCCATTATACTTATTCTCTAAATTTTTTGAAGGGAAAGCAGTAGAACATTTACTTGGAACGGGGATTCAAGCATCACATTTAAA
>NZ_JAUBSX010000081.1:0-1011 GCF_036704885.1 Microcoleus sp. F4-D5
ACTGCATCCATCAGCTCGAATGTCGCATCCTTGGCGAGTACCAATAATTCGTATGCTGCTTGACGAAATTTCCTTAATCGTTCACTGTTCATTTAGGGAGTGGATAGGTTTTATTTTTCACCCTCATTCTCTCCCGGCGCGGTGGCTCTAGTTCTTCTTTGGCCACCGTTCTCATCTTTAGTTAGTCTAAACTACAGTTTCAAGGGATAGTTGGGCGGGAAATGTTAAAAACCTTTGGGATACTGCCTGTTGACTCACACTCTTGGGACTACACCACAGAAATCCTTCTCGCCCTAATATTCTTGTCAGTTCCGTCACTCCCCCCACGTCTCGCCACAGTAAAGTCAATACTGCTGCTATCATGAACGGTAAGTTGAGTATTCTCTCTCTTAACCCTAGTTGACGATAGTAATTTTCTTGAGCAGTGATGGCTGGTGTGAGTAATGTTTCCAACTGCTCAGCAATGACTTCATCTTCGAACATAGGTCGTTGCATCCTTTTGGCATGGTCACGATTCGTTTTTCGGTTTTGGCTCACGGTTGTCTACGATCGCTTCCTGATTTGTCTCAACTGAGTTAAGCATGATTTGTATTCCAAGCAAATATGACCTGCATCGTGGTTGATAATGAGAATCGTTAGAGAGGGTAAGAGGCAGACTTAGTCTGCCTCTTGCCTTCTGCGGTAATTATCATTCTTTCTTTTTCAATATCTATATTTAGACATAATTTAGACATATTGACAAAATTGGCTCTTTTTTAACTTGTTAGCAATGCTACCAGCCCGTGTTCCAAATCCTGATAGTTATCAGTCATTTAAAATTTACAATCTACAATCTAAAATCTACAATCTAAAATCTACAATCTAAAATCTACAATCTAAAATCTACAATCTACAATCTACAATCTAAAATCTACAATCTAAAATCTACAATCTACAATCTACAATCTACAATCTACAATCTACAATCTAAAATCTACAATCTAAAATCTACAATCTAAAATCTAAAATCTA
>NZ_JAUBSX010000081.1:1111-32756 GCF_036704885.1 Microcoleus sp. F4-D5
CAATCTAAAATCTACAATCTAAAATCTACAATCTAAAATCTACAATCTAAAATCTACAATCTAAAATCTACAATCTAAAATCTACAATCTACAATCTAAAATCTAAAATCTACAATCTAAAATCTACAATCTACAATCTAAAATCTAAAATCTAAAATCTAAAATCTAAAATCTAAAATGGTATGACTCCCTACTCCAAACTATTTTCGTTGGTTGAGCTAGTAAAAATCTTCTCTGTATAAAATTGCATCTTCGAACTAAACAACAACTTTCACCCTTGCGAGGTAATTGGTTGTCGCAAAAACTGCGTTACACTTATACAAGTATATTTACAAAACAACACAGAAGCATGACTGTTGCCTATCCCCGCAAGCTTCGCAACGCAATGGGAGCGCGCGAAATTTTAGCTAATGTAGTTCGCGATCGCGAAATTCACCTGATCACCCTCAACCGCTATCGCTACAGCGAACAGCGCAGTTGCAAAGACCTCACGGACTTGATCGAACGGCTAGACGGGAACCCGGCAGAACTCGTGCGCGATCTCTCCCGGCACATTTCCGACGAAGCGCGACACGCTATGTGGCTCACTGACTTGCTGGTAGACTTGGGTCAAAATGTGGGAACGCCACCGGGAGTCTCCTACATTGACGAATTTGAAAGGTTGTATGACAGCGAGCAAAAAGACCCCGTCAAAGACCGCGAAGACTTTGTAATTTCTTCCCTAGCCGCGATTAACGTCACCGAGAAGCGGGGCTGCGAGTATTTCTCAGCGCACATCCACGCTCTCAAACAGGCTCCCCAAACCGCAGAAAACGTCAAAATCCGCGAAACTATCGAAAAGATTTTTCCAGAAGAAGCTGGTCACGTCCGCTGGGGCAACCGCTGGCTCGCCCAAATCGCCGACAAAAGCCCGGAACACCGCCAGAAGGTGGAACAGGCAAAGCGCAAGTATGTGGCGATCGAACAAGCAGCTTTTGAATCGGGAATGGATATCATGCTGGGGGCAGAACTCCGCCGCGTTACCCGCCTGGTGGACATTGCCAACACCATGCCGATGTGGGAACGCCCGCAATACTTGATGGAACGCTTGCCCAGAACCCTGCTGGCCCCGGATCTGCAAATGACCAGAGTCGATATCGCTCAGCGGGCCTGGAACCGCGACCCGCAGGCATTTGTGGAGAAATTTGTGCCGATGTTCCTCAACGGCATGAAAACCATTGAGAAGAAGCCGGCGGCGACTAAGCCCAGCGCTTAAACACAGGCGAGCAATTATGCGCGGGGGGAGTATAAACCCGGTTTCTTCTTGGCTGCTTCGTTGAGGGGCCCGATATTTTTGTGAGAAACCGGGTTTTTTTTTGTAAGTCCTAAAGGTGAACGGGAACCAGAGGCGGTTGAAAACCGATTTCCTTTCTCTTGCTAATCCCCGAATGGCTGGCATTGTATAGTTGAGATTTTGGACAAATCCAAAATTTAAAATCTACAATCTCAACCTGTAGGAAGTAAACTGATTAGTGGAAGACTTTCCGTCAAATCATAACTATGACTACCAGCGAGCCGAACATACAAACAGCTTCCGCAGAAAGCCTATCGAGTGAAAGCGCGATCGCCTCCGAGCAGGTCGAAAAAGCCACAGCCGTCACCTATGCAGAAGAAATTGAAACTGTCATCGCCAGCATGGCTGTAGACCAAAAAGTGATGGTCGGTCAAAGTGAAGCTGGCGGACATCTTTGGAAGTTTAAGTACGGCAGTGTTGAAGTGTTCGTGCAACTCACCGGCGACACCGAAGATGATACTTTGACTGTGTGGGCTTTTGTACTGCAGTTGCCGGCGAAGAATGAAGCTCAATTAATGCGGAAAATCCTAGAAATGAATTGGCTGTCTACTTTGGAATCTCATTTTGCAATTGTTGACAATCAAGTAGCTGTAGTATCGACTCGGACGATCGCCGAAATTTCCGCCGGGGAAATTTCTCGGGTTATTACTATTGTCGCCACTATCGCCGATGATAATGACGATATTCTGCAAGCAGAATTCGGTCAGTAGTCATTAGTTAACAGTTAACATTTAACAGTTAACCGTTAACTAATATGCAGGTCCTGCGATCCAAGCAATAGTGATTCCCAGCCCCAAACCGACAAGCACTTGAAAAGGAGTGTGTCCCAACAACTCTTTGAGGCGAGCCTCATTAAGGTTGTGATCTTCCTCAAAAAACTCGTCAATAATTTGGTTGAGTATGCGGGCTTGCTTGCCTGCTGCTTGGCGGACACCTGCTGCGTCGTACATTACAATAATTGCAAAGATCGCAGCGATCGCAAACTCCGGACTTTCCCATCCCATCGTTTGTCCGACTCCAGCCGCCAAAGCACCCACAAAAGACGAGTGAGCGCTGGGCATTCCGCCCGTTGTTACCAAATACCGAAGATTAAACTTGCGATTTTTGACCAACTCGATCGGCAGCTTAATGATCTGAGCCGCCAGACAAGCGATCAAAGCAACTACCAGTACATGATTGTTTAATACGCCGCTGCAAATTTCCTGCATAGTGTTTGATATTTTTAGTTACTGCGGCTGGTAATAAAATCGGCGATCGCCAGCAGCGGTATAGCTTTGCTCCCAAATACCGCCAATTGAGCCTTAGCATCATCAACAAGCTGTAAAGCTTGGCGGCGAGACTCCTCAATTCCCCACAAACTCGGATAAGTGACTTTTCCTGCTTGAACATCTTTGCCAGCAGTTTTGCCCAGTTCTTCTTGGGTAGCCGTAATATCCAGAATGTCGTCAACTATCTGGAAAGCCAGCCCAATATTTTGAGCGAAACGATACAGCCGCTGCAAATCCGCAGCCGAGGCCCCAGCCAGAATTGCCCCACAAACTACGGAGGCCTCTAACAGCGCGCCTGTTTTGTGAGCGTGAATATAATTCAAAGTTTCCAGAGAAACATCTGTCTTTCCTTCCGATTCCATGTCAACCACCTGACCGCTTACGAGTCCAGCAGCCCCGACAGCCCGCGCTAAATGGGCGATCACCTGCAACACCTGCTGGGGGGGTACGTTCTCAGTTTTAGTGGCGACAAATTCAAAGGCATAGCTCAACAAACCATCGCCAGCCAAAACGGCAATATTTTCGCCGTAGACTTTGTGGTTCGTCAGTTGGCCGCGTCGGTAGTCGTCATTGTCCATTGCCGGCAAATCATCGTGGATCAGCGACATGGTGTGGATCATTTCCAAAGCGCAAGCTGTCGGCATTGCCATAGATATAGTGCCGCCAGCCAGTTCGCAGCTAGCCAGACACAGGATCGGACGCAGGCGCTTGCCCCCCGCTAGCAGCGAGTAGCGCATTGCTTCGTAAATTGTCTCTGGGTAGATGACCGGCAGTGCACTGTCGAGAGCTACCTCGATCGCCTCTTTTCGCTTGACTAGATAAGTAGATAAATCGAAAGAGGATTCCGGTTGAGACGAACCCATTTCTGTTGCCAATACCATCCCTTGCTCTCTTGTACTGAATAGTTACCTGGGATCTTGTGAGCCGTTCAAGTCGATCGTGCCGACTTTTACGGCGGTAGTTGCTCGAACTCCGAGCATCAATTAATCATTCTACGGGTGTTGTTGCACAGAAAATCTTTGAGTTTTAATAACTTTGTCAAATTACCAGTCAATCTAAAATCTCAAATCTCTAATCTTTAATCTCTAATCCGCTGATTTGTCTGGCGACTTCCAAAAACCGCTGCACCGCCGCCGTTGGATCGCTGCGCCAAATCAGAGCGATCGCCACAATGGAGGTTGATTCTGGCAGCGCTTTGTAAACAACCCCGCTGCGCTGGAAATTTTGCATCGACGCCGGGACGATCGCCACTCCCATCTCGGCGGCTACCAGACTCACAATTGTCTGCATTTGAATTGCTTCTTGAGCCGCGCGAGGGCTAAAACCCGCTTGTTGACAAAGACTGACGATCGGATCGTACAACCCCGGAGCTAGGGAACGCGGAAATAAAATGAACGGTTCGGTAGAGAGTTCGCGCAATTCCACCTTGGCGCGATCGGCCAAATGATGCGTTTCTGGCAGTGCCACCATCAGCGATTCTCGAAAAACGATTTCATAATTTATCCCCTCTTCCTCAACCGGAGGGCGCACGAAGCCGATATCAATTTGCCCGAACCGCAGCCGCTGCAACTGTTCGTTTGTCGTCAGTTCGTGCAGTTCCAGTTTGACGGCGGGACAGCGAGTGCGAAACGCCTGCAAAATAGCTGGAACCACGTTGTGTGCTGCGGAACTCACAAAGCCGATCGTCAATTGTCCGAGTTCGCCCCGACTGGTTTGTCGGCCGAGTTGAATTGCTCGATCGACTTGCTGCAGAATTTTCCCGGCTTCCTCGAAAAAAACCTGTCCCGCTGCCGTTAACTGCACCGTCCGCTTGGTGCGGCGAAACAGTTGAAACCCCAACTCTGCCTCCAAATGCTGGATTTGTTGGCTCAGCGGAGGTTGGGCAATATGCAGTTTTTCGGCTGCGCGAGTGAAATTCAGTTCCTCTGCTACTGCAATGAAATAACGCAAATGCCGAAGTTCCATAAGTCCCAATCATTTATATTTTAAAAGTATCAGTTGTTAGTTAAACATATATTGGACATTTATGATGATATTTCATACAGTGATTAATAGGCGAAGTTGAGAATTAAACAATGGCTAATTTGGATATCAAAATTAGAGAAGCAGATCTGGCAGATTTGGAATTAATTGTGGATTTTATTTCACAAAAAAGCGATTTTGATGGGTCTAAAAATTTGTTGGTAGCAACAGTAGATAAATTGCAGCCAACGTTGTTTTGTCAGCCTCCGCTAGCGCGGGTTTTGTTGGCGGAAGTTGCGGGAAAAGCGGTAGGATTTGCTCTTTTTCATTCCTCCTATTCAAGTTTATTGGCGCAGCCGTGTCTTTGGCTTGATGATTTATTTGTGCAAGCTCCTATGCGCGGTATGGGAGTCGGTACAGCGCTGTTAAAGTATTTGGCACAAATTGCTGAGTCCACAAATTGCGGGCGGATTGAATGGACTGTTAATACTGGCAATGCGCCGGGAATTGCTTTTTATGAAAAGCAGGGAGCGCGCATTTTGGAAAAAATTAGGGTTTGCCGTATTGATGGGAATGCAATTAATCTGCTTGCTGGGAAATAATTTAATAACGAACCGCTTTCGTCGCGTTAGCGAAGCGGCGCGTTAGCGCTAGAACGCGAAGAGAATAGAAAAGAAGAGAAGAGATGTCACAATATTTTTGGAATTCTGCCCTTTATGAGGGAAATCATGCTTTTGTTTGGCAGTACGGCGAATCGCTTTTGGAGTTGCTGGTTCCGAAGGCTGGAGAACAAATTCTGGATTTGGGCTGCGGTACGGGACAGTTAACTGAAAAGATTGCTCAAAGTGGTGCTTTTGTGCAAGGTATTGATTCATCTTTGTCGATGATTTCCACGGCAAAAGTTAACTATCCTCACATTAACTTCGCTGTAGCTGATGCGAGGAGTTTTCAAGTTGAAGAGCCGTTAGATGCTGTTTTTTCTAATGCGGTTTTGCACTGGATTAAACAGCCGGATGCTGTGATTAATTGTGTGGAAAAAGCGCTGAAGCCGGGAGGGCGTTTTGTGGCTGAGTTTGGCGGTAAGGGGAACGTGGGGGCGATCGTCCGCGCACTTTTGAGTGTTTTGTCAGAAATTGGCTGCGAGGAGCCTGAAGCGCTTAATCCTTGGTATTTTCCGAGTATTGGCGAGTATGCTGGGCTTTTGGAAAAGCAGGGATTTGATGTGGGTTATGCGGTGTTGTTCGATCGTCCGACTCCCCTAGAAGGTGGCAGCGCGGGTATGGTAAATTGGATTGAAATGTTTGCTGGCGGGTTTTTGTCGGGGTTGTCTGATGATGTGCGATCGCACGTAATTAACGCAGTTGAAGAGCGTTTGCGGCCGGCGCTTTACCGCGATGGTAATTGGAGTGCAGATTATCGCAGAATTCGCGTTGTTGCTATCAAGCAGTAGAGTGCGTCGCGAGCGACAATATTCAAATCCAATCTACCATCTCACAGCGACGCACCCTGCTGTAAATTCAGGTACTGATATCCTGTCTCTAATTTGTATTTGTGGGCGGGCGGGACGCCCAACCCACAAGAATTTCATCAAACTTCAGTCTAAAATTTTGTTGGGTTTTTTCCTGTTTCTTCTACTTACTTGATACTGTAACTCGAAACGGTATTTTCCAAAAGCATCGCCACAGTCATCGGCCCGATTCCTCCCGGCACCGGCGTGATAAATTCGGCTACTGTTTTAACAGCATCAAACTCAACATCTCCGGCCAAACGGCTAGTACCGTCTGGATTGACAACGCGGTTAATACCGACATCGATTACTACCGATCCAGGTTTGACCATATTAGCTGCAATCATTTCTGTACGGCCGACTGCGGCTATTAGAATATCGGCTTGATTGGTGATGGATTCTAGATTTTGCGATCGAGAATGAGCTACTGTAACAGTACAATCCGCTTCTAAAAGCATCAGCGCCATCGGTTTACCCACCAAAATACTGCGGCCCAAAACTACAGCGTTTTTCCCTTTCAAATCAATCTGGTATTCCTGCAATAACCGCATTACTCCGGCGGGAGTACAACTCCGCAAACCTTCCTCCCCGCGCACCAAGCGGCCTAAATTTACAGGGTGAAGTCCGTCAGCATCTTTGTCGGGATCAATTTGGTACAGCAGGGCAATTGCGTCTAAGTGCTCTGGTAGTGGCAGTTGCACTAAAATGCCATCTACTCGATCGTCCTCGTTGAGTGCACGAATTGCAAGTTCTAGTTCGGCTTGAGTAGCGTTTGCGGGGTAATGCTGGCAGAAGGAAGCTATGCCAACTTTAGCGCAGGCTCGCTCTTTGTTGCGAACATAGGCTGCGCTAGCTGGGTTGTCGCCCACCATCAGCACCGCAAGTCCCGGAGGACGCCCCTTTTGGGGTTGTAGGGCGCGGACTCGATCGCTCAGCTCGCTTTGAATCTTTTGGGCTAAAGCTTTACCATCTAATATGCGAGCAGTTTTGGCTTCCATTGTAGACTGTGGGTTAGGGGTAAGAAACGGCTGACGATTTTAGATTTTAGCTTAAACGCTCACCTAGATTGTGCAGCAGTCTCTTCTGAGTTGCGATCGATTTTTCCAATTCTGTTACAGTAAGTCGTATCTCCAATCTTCAATCATTTGACTAAATGACTACTGTAATTAAGCAAGTTTGGGTTAAAAAAAGCTGCATCGGCTCTTTATCGCTTATATTCGCCAGCGCTTTGTTCAGTTGTGGCAATTTACCTCTGTCTCAACTTAATCTGGGCTTTAATGTCGCTAGCATTGGCGACGTTCAACAAAAGCGGCAAGTCGATGCTGAAGTTTATCTCCGGGGAAAGGTGGAAAATCGCGCTCCGTTTGTCGGGAATGCGGCTTATCAACTTGAGGATGGTACTGGCAGTATTTGGATTTTAACCAAGCAAGATTTGCCACAACTTGGTGATGAAGTGTTGCTTAAAGGCGAAGTCCGGTATAAAAGTATTACGCTGAAGGAATTGGCTGGTAAGGATTTAGGTGAGGTTTATGTTGACGAAATAGAACAGTTACAGCGCACTCCCAGTTCAGAAAAGGGGAAATAGGCAGCATGTATTTGGTTTTTTTTTATTTGTTATTTATTAATTGCTCCTGTTTCGTTCTTCCTTCTTCCTTCTTTATTTCTTCCTTCTTCCTTCTTCCTTCTTCCTTCTTCCTTCTTCCTTCTTCCTTCTTCCTTCTTCCTTCTTTATTTCTTGCTTCTTCTTTCTTCCTTCTAATTGATGACTAAAATTCACGTTGCGATCGCGATTTTGTACAAAGACGGCAAGTTTCTCTGCCAGTTGCGGGACGATATTCCTAATATTAGGTATCCCGGACATTGGGCCCTGTTTGGCGGACACATAGAACCGGGGGAAACGCCGGAAGTTGCTGTAGTGCGGGAATTGAAAGAAGAAATTAGTTATGCTGCTCCTTCTAGAAGTATCTCTCTTTTTTGTTGCGATGTCGAAGGAGATGTTGTCCGACACGTTTTTTATTCACAACTTAGTGCAGATGTCAAGGATTTAGTTTTGCTTGAAGGTTGGGATATGAAGTTGTTGACACCTGATGATATTCGGGCTGGCAGTTGCTATTCCCAGAAAGCCGGAAATATCCGACCGCTCGGTTTGCCTCACCAACGTATTTTGTTAAATTTTATTGACTCGCTCGCTACCGTGAATATGAACTAACGTACAGTACAATCACTAACAAACCACATATGAGACCTGGCTAGGGCGGGGAGAATGCTCGCCAACTGTCACATCTCAGCCGTTGGTCGGCAAAAAATATCAACAAGACCCAACAGAAGGTTACGTGCAGATCGTGCAACCCTTTAAACTGCCAGAATTTTATATGCCTTGGCCGGCACGGCTGAACCCAAACCTGGAAGCAGCGCGAGTTCATTCCAAGGTCTGGGCCTACGAGATGGGGATACTTGACTCACCAGAGGAAGCGCAAGGCGAGCCTATCTGGGATGAGCATACATTTGACTCCCACGACTACGCCTTGCTTTGCTCCTATACCCATCCAGACGCGCCAGGCCCGGAGCTTGACCTAGTAACCGACTGGTATGTCTGGGTGTTCTTCTTCGACGATCACTTCCTCGAAATCTATAAGCGAACCAAAGACATGAAGGGTGCCAAGCATTACCTTCACCGACTGCGGGCGTTTATGCCGATACACCCCACCGAAACCATGCCCGCTCCCACCAACCCAGTAGAGCGCGGCTTGGCAGACCTATGGTCTCGCACCGCGTTTACTAAATCTGTGGAGTGGCGGGTCCGGTTCTCCGAGAGTACCAAGAACCTTCTGGAAGAGTCTTTGTGGGAACTCGCCAATATCAACCAGAATCGCGTCTCCAACCCGATCGAATACATCGAGATGCGCCGCAAAGTCGGCGGCGCACCGTGGTCAGCCCATCTCGTCGAACACGCTGCGTTTGTAGAAGTTCCAGCTAAAATTGCCGCCACTCGACCGATGCGAGTCCTGAAAGACACATTTTCCGATGCAGTTCATCTTCGCAACGATCTATTCTCGTACCAGAGAGAAGTGGAAGAAGAAGGTGAAAATTCCAACTGCGTGTTGGTTTTGGAGCGTTTCTTGAATATTAGTACCCAAGAGGCCGCTAATCTCACCAACGAGCTGCTGAACTCGCGGTTATATCAGTTTGACAACACTGCTGTTACCGAGTTGCCCTCCCTCTTTGAGGAGTACGGAGTAGACCCCGTAGAGCAGGTGAACGTTCTCCTCTATATCAAAGGACTTCAGGATTGGCAGTCGGGCGGTCACGAGTGGCACATGAGATCGAGCCGCTACATGAACGAAGAAGCGGGTAATTCTGCGACACCGACGCTGAATCTAGGCCCCACAGGGTTAGGCACCTCGGGGTTGCGGTTGGAATCGTTATACGCCACCTTGGGTTTAGGAAGGTTCAAGAGCTTTACTCACGTTCCCTACCAGTATGTAGGCCCAGTAAAGCTGCCCGAGTTTTATATGCCCTTCTCTACGACTTTGAATCCCAATTTGGATAAGGCACGGAAGCATTCTAAGGAATGGGCGCGCCAGATGGGGATGCTGGACGAGCTACCGGGCGTTCCTGATGGCTTTATCTGGAATGACCGCAAGTTTGATGTGGCTGACGTAGCCCTATGCGGCGCGTTGATTCATCCGAAGGGGTCTGAGCACGAGCTGAATCTGACAGCGTGCTGGCTGGTGTGGGAAACTTATGCCGACGATTACTTCCCAGCAATCTACGGAAACAACCGGGACCTAGTTGGTGCGAAAGTATTCAACGCCCGAATGTCGCTTTTCATGCCCCTCGACGACTCCACTCTCCCTGCCGTGCCGACTAATCCGGTGGAACGGGGCTTGGCAGATATTTGGTCTCGCACTGCTGGCCCCATGTCCCTCACCGCGCGGACTGAGTTCCGCCGCGCGATTCAGGACATGACTGACAGTTGGGTGTGGGAACTCGCCAACCAGATCCAAAATCGGATTCCTGACCCGATCGATTATATCGAGATGCGCCGCAAGACCTTTGGGTCGGATTTGACGATGAGCCTGTCCCGACTAGCCCAAGGCGGCGAGATCCCGATGGAGATTTACTACAGCCGACCAATGCGATCGCTGGAGAATGCTGCCGCCGACTTTGCCTGTTTCACTAACGATATCTTCTCTTACCAGAAAGAAATCGAATTTGAGGGCGAAATCCATAACTGCGTGCTGGTTGTGCAGAATTTCCTCAACTGCGACAAATCCCAGGCTGTCGAGATTGTTAACAATCTGATGACTGCGCGGGCGCAACAGTTTCAACTCATCGTTGACACGGAATTGCCTGCCCTTTTCGACGATTTCGATCTGGATAAAAATACCCGCAAGAAATTGCTCGGATATGTCGAGAAATTAGAAAATTGGATGTGCGGCCTACTCAGGTGGCATATCAAGGTAGACCGCTATAAGGAATTTGAATTGCGTAATAGTGCTTCCCCAATAGCGCGACTGCTCAGCGGTCCCAAAGGGCTGGGTACATCGGCAGCACGGATCGGATCGCTGTTGGGTGCCGGAAGAACTGAGTCTGGATTGCACTCAATCGATGACTCCCTTCCCGCCACAAGATTATCCGATCTTTCCCTTTCCCAGTCACCAGTTCCCAATCCCCAATCCCCAATCCCTAACTCTTACTGATGCGTATTAGTAATTACGCAGTATCCACTAATTGTAATATTACTGGTAATTGGTGCTAGTTCATTGGTAACAAGTTAAGCTAAAAAAGCATTTGTCAATCAGCAATTACGCTCGAGATTTACTCGGATTTTGGGCTCAAAACTGAGATTTGTGCGATCGTGCGATCGTGCCGAGGGTGATATTTATACCTACTCCCTCTCGAATCGTGAATTTTCCACTCCTAAAAAAGCATTTTTTTTGAGTAATATTACTGATTGACAAATGCAATTAAGTCTTAAATTGTCACCAATGGTGCTAGTTGATCGTCCTTTCTATGGATTTTTGACAAATTGTTTATTTTTGTTTTTTATTATAAATTTATTATTCAAATAAAAATAGTGTGCCAGCTCAAAGCCAATATCCAGTCAAACTGGATCTCAAACAACTAGGCTATCATGACTACTTCTAATATTCCCAATCGAGTACAAATTCTCAAGGAAAAATTTAACAACAGCGTCGAATTGCCCTTCTGTGACCTGCTACCAGAAGCCACCATTCAGGAAGCTCTCGACACCCTTGAAATTAAGTACCGCCGCCGACTCTTTGACCCGTTTGTCACACTGTGGGCATTTCTTTCCCAGGTTTTAGATGCCGACAAGAGTTGCCATAATGCTGTCAGTCGGGTGATTGCTTGGTTATCCGGTGAAAATGTGGAAATCCCCTCCCAGGATACTGGTGCTTATTGCCAAGAAGCTCGTCAACGTCTACCAGAAAAACTACTGCACTGCAACAACTATTTGGTAAAGTAGCAAAAAGTTTAGAGAACAAAGTTACTCCAGAATACTTATGGTGTGGTCGTCACATCGTGATAGTTGATGGTTCAACTGTATCGATGCCAGATACAGCTAAAAATCAACAAGCTTATCCTCAACCTAGCACTCAATCTCCTGGCTGTGGCTTTCCCATTGCTAAAATTGGTGTTTTATTCAGTTTGGCTACAGGTGCTGCTATTGCTATCGTTATCGATGTTCTCAACACACATGATATCAAATTGGCAAGACGACTGTATGAATTTCTTAACCCAAATGATGTGCTTTTAGGAGACCGGGCTTTCTGTTCTTATGCGGATTTGTTTTTTGTCAAAAACCGTCAAGCAGATGTCGTATTTCCTAAGCATCAAGCACGTTTTCAAGAGCTACGAAAAGGTAAAATTGTAGGGTCACATGATAATGGAATGAAAAATCAATAACTTGCACAACTAAACCCCAGAAGCCTTGCTCCAAGGTAAACTATTGCTTTATTAGTCACCTTATTTATTTTTCATTCCTAAGCCAACTGTTTGGAAGAAGCCTCAAACCTGTGCTCAAGGCTTAACCAAAGAAGAATTCGCCACACTTCCCCAAACTCTCACTGTCCGAGAAATCCACTACTATATTGCTATTCCAGGATTTCGGACACAACAAGTTTCTCTCATCACCACTTTATTAGACCAAACTACTTAATGGAACGCACCCGTTCTGTCCTGCCGACCTCCTACCACCCGATCTGGACATCCTCGAGAATGCCGACGGCGTCAGGGACAAGGATAGCGGCGGAGAAGTAGTTGCTGACCAGATAGGAGATGATGGCCTTTTCGTTGATGCCCATAAAGCGCACGTTCAACCCTGGCTCATATTGATCGGGTAACTCCGCAGGCTGAAGACCCACCACGCCCTGATTGTCCTCACCGGTACGCATGACGATGATCGACGTGGTCTGGGTCTTTCTGTCGATGGGGATTTTGCCACAGGAATAGATGGGGATGCCGCGCCAGGCCGGAATGCGGTTTCCACCGACATCGATACTTTCCAGGTAGATACCGATTCTGTTGCACTGACGCGCAAAGGCGGCGATGGCACGCGGGTGGGCAAAAATGTACTGTGAATTGCGCCGGCGGGTGATCAGCTCATCAAAATCATCTGGCGTGGGCGGGCCGTTGCGGGTGGGGAAGCGTTGGCTGAGGTCGGCGTTGTGCAGCAGGCCGAACTCTTGATTGTTGACCAATTCGTACTCTTGGCGCTCGCGCAACTCATGCACAGTCAATTTGAGCTGTTGTTCGATCTGGTTCATTGGCTCGTTGTAGAGATCGGCAACGCGGGTATGGACACGCAGCACCGTCTGCACCAGGCTCAACTCGTATTCGCGCGGAGAGGTCTCGTAATCGACAAAGGTCGTGGGCAGCACGGGTTCGCCTGTATGACCAGCAGCTAACGCAATGGCGGCCTGACCGTGTGTATCTTGGGCTTTTGGCGGGCGGGCTTTGAATTCTTCGATGTGGGCTTGCAGCGATTCAGAGGAAGCCACCACCTCTTCAAACGCCCGCTGCGTCAGCACCAACACCGTGCACCGCGTGATCGCCTTGATGGTGAAGTCCCAGAGATCGCCGGATTCGATGATAGCCTGGTAGGTGAAGTGGTCGCCATCGGCCAACACCGCAAGCTCCACCTCATCGCCATACTTGCCCGTACCGATCTTGCTGACCTTGCCGTGGGCAATCAGCACAATCTGGTCGGCGGGGGTTCCCTTTTCCACCAGCACATCACCGGGTTGAAACTCCTGCTGCACAAAGCGATCTGCCAACGCGTTCAACACCGTTTCCTCGTCAAACTCGCGCAACAGGGCCATTTCGCGCAACTCTTGCGGGATTACTCGTATGGTGGACCCCACATTGGTAAAGGTCACTCGGCCATCGCCCAGCGCATAGGTCAAACGCTGGTTGACCCGGTAGGAGCCGCCGCGCAACTGCACCCAAGGCAACAGGCGGCTGATCCAGCGCGAGCTGATGCCCTGCATCTGCGGAGCAGTCTTGGCGGTTGTGGCTAACTGGCGCGCCGCATCTGTACTCAAGCTCGACTGCTCTGCTAGCATCTGCCCATTGGGGTTAACGTATTCGGTCATCTTTCACCTTGATTTCTATGTGAATATAACTCTTCTGGTTTATTCAGCCATATACAGTCCCGTTGAACCATGTAGGCTTCTATGGTTAGGTTGATGATTGTGAATCCAGCTGCGGGGTACCGTTGCCGTTCTTATAGCGCGGGTTGCTGTTGTGCCATTCGAACCCGCCGCCCATCCACCCCCGCAATCCGCGCAGGAACCGCTGAAGCTCCACGTTGGGCACGGCCTGGAGCTTCTGGTGGCGTTCCCGAAAGTCATGAACCAGGTCGTTGTGCAACTTGACGGTGATCTCCGTCGCCTCTTTGATAGAGCAGCCCCGATCCGCCGCAATCTGTAGCACCATGTTGACTGGTGGCTTCTCGTCTGCCAGATCCTTATTGACGGAAAGGAGATCGTTGACAAGGACGACAGCCGTCCCGGCTAGGAACGCTGCGTGACGGACGCGAGGGTCGAAGAAAAGATCCGCCGGGAGGACGTACCCTCCGATGGGGTCGATTAGCGTCATGGAGGTGTAGAAGCTGTCGTGCTGGCGCGCGGCAAGATACTTCCAAGCTGGCGGGTACTCGTCGGTGTAGCGCCACGCCGCATAGGCACTCCAAGAGACAAACATAGAGAAGGTGGCGTAACAGGTGCGCTGCACTTGCTCCGGCGTGGCGTACTGGCCCAAGTAGTCGATGCCCCTACTGAAGGCCACCAATACCCGATCTTCGGCTATCGCTTCCTCCAGCGGTGGGGTAAATTCCCCCGCTGGGGGTGGCGGGTCCATGGCGGTCATCGCCAAGAGGAGACGTGGGGGGAGCAACATTGGATCCGCACCGAGCTCGCTGTCGTCGGCGTAGTAGTCGTCGGCGGCCCACCAGGCCATGTTCAGCTTGGCACCGATCAACAGCCGATCTGGGTCGTCGCAGTCCGGGTGGGCCAGCATAACCAGCCGTCCGAACCGTACCTTGCGAATCTTCTCCACCTCGTCCTCATCGAACCCGCACTCCAGTGCCCAGGCCGCCAGCCGATCGTCTACCTCGTCCGCCAGCGGCTCGTTGAATCGCTCGGTAATGGGGCAGTAGAGCGGCGAGGCAGTCCCATCGCCCCAGGATCTCTCTGCATAGGCCGGATCGAGGTCTCCCGCCGGGCCGAGGTCTGCCTGGAGCAGCCGTGGCTCCAGGTTACCGGCACGAGCCGCCTTGGCCAGCTCGCTCGCAAAGCGAGCGGCGGATGTACCGAGGCCGGTCGGACCGAATAAAAATGCGGTACTCGTATCATCCAGGTTGGTATCTTTCATACTCTTATCCCTGTATCAGAGGTGGTGTGTGGTCTGTGTGCGGTATGCGCGCTACACAAACCACACCATGGTGCGGTTTGTGTTTTGGATAAGCCTTACCGAAGGATACGATCGGCGACGATGAGCAGGTAGTGGAAGCTGCCCTCTTTGTATGCCGTAAGGAAGTAATCCTCGACCCCGGTGACGAGCGAAGACTTAGCCCGCAGTTCCCAGTAGGGAATCGTTAGGGGAGTCAGGTCGGTGACAGTAATCGGGACGAGGTTGTTCGCCGCCAGTGCCTTGAAATATTGACTGCGCGGATGGATGTTACAGATGTAATGCATATCGATCTGGCTGACCGCCCGCGAGCGCCCCCCCGTAAGGTCGTTGTAGCAACCCGTGATGCAGGCGTAGCGACCACCATCCTGCAACAGGCGTGCAAACTCGGCGAACAGCTTGAACAGATCTACATACATGGTGGTCTCATTCGTCCAAATGCTGCGCATGGCTCCCGTCTCGAAGCCGGTATCCAGCATGTTGCGAAAGTGGAACTTGACCTTGTCGGCCACGCCGCGCTGCACAGCCTGGTCGTTGGCAAACTCGACCTGAGATTCTGAGATTGACACTCCGTCGACCTGACAACCAAAGCGTTCATTGACCATGAAGCTGGTGCCGCCGCGACCGGAACCGCCATCCATCACGCGGTCATCAGGCTTGATGTCGCCCAGATGGTCGAGCAGGAAGGCCGCCTGGGCGTGTTCGAGCCGGTGCAGCTCGCGAATAATCCGATCGTCGCGCTCACCTTCGGGAGCCTCCAACACCGACCAATCTACATCGCCGATCCCGTAGTGGTGGTGGTAATAGCCGTCAACTTGGCCGAGCAGGAGATTAACGGGATACTTTTCTTGGTTCCAATAGTTGGCAACCGACTTCTGATATTCGCTGCGCAAAACATTGTCGGCAGTGGTAGTTTGGGGCTTGTCCATAGAATGTGTTACTTCTCAAGAGGTAGTTTCAATGAGTGTAGGGTGAAGATGCTGATAGTTGACTGTTCAGGTACCTCTGCCGGGATTTACTAGCGTCCTAGCTCGACATCTTCGAGCACGCCGACGGCATCGGGTACGAGGATGGCAGCGGAGAAGTAGTTGCTGACGAGATAGGAGATGATGGCTTTCTCGTTGATGCCCATAAAGCGCACGTTCAACCCCGGCTCGTGCTGATCGGGCAACTCTGCGGGTCGAAGACCCACCACGCCCTGATTGTGCTCACCGGTACGGACAACGATCACGGAACTGGTCTGGGTGTCGCTGATGGGAATCTTGTTGCAGGGCAAAATCGGGATGTTGCGCCACGCCATGACTCGTTCGCCCCCCATATCATGAGTGTCGGGGTAGATACCCAGCTTGCTGCACTCCCGGCCAAAGGCGGCAATCGCACGCGGGTGGGCAAAAATGTACTGCGCATTGCGGCGGCGGGTGATCAGCTCATCAAAATCATCTGGCGTAGGCGGGCCATTGCGGGTGGGGAAGCGCTGGCTGAGGTCGGCGTTGTGCAACAGGCCGAACTCTTGGTTGTTGACCAACTCGTACTCCTGGCGTTCGCGCAACTCGTGCACCGTTAGCTTGAGTTGTTCCGCAATCTGGTTCATCGGATCGTTGTAGAGATCGGCAACGCGGGTGTGAACATGCAGCACCGTCTGTACCAGGCTCAACTCATATTCGCGCGGAGAGGTTTCGTAATCGACAAAGGTCGTGGGCAGCACCGGTTCGCCGCTGTGGCCAGCCGCCAGCTCGATGGGGGCCTGACCGTGCCGATCGTGAGGCTTGGGGGGTTGGGCTTCAAACGCCTCGATGTGCGCCTGAAGCGATTCTGAGGAGTTGACCAGTTCTTCAAAAGATCTTTGTGTCAGCGCCAAGACCGTACAGCGGGTGATCGCCTTGATGGTGAAGTCCCATACGTCCTCGGATTCGAGAATGGCTTGATAGGTAAAGTGGTCGCCATCGATCAACACACCCAATTCCACCTCATCGCCATACTTGCCCGTACCGATCTTGCTCACTTTGCCGTGAGCAATCAGCACAATCTGGTCAGCGGGGGTTCCCTTTTCTACCAGCACATCACCGGGTTGAAACTCCTGCTGCACAAAGCGGTCGGCCAACGCGTTCAAGACAGTTTCGTCTTCAAAGTCGCGCAGAAATGCCAGCTCGCGCAGCTCCTGGGGAATTACCTGAATCCTTGACCCGACGTTCGTAAAGGTGACGCGACCATCACCCAGCTCATAGGTCAAGCGGCGGTTGACTCGATAAGAGCCGCCGCGCAGGTGCACCCAAGGCAGCAGGTTGCTGATCCAGCGTGAGGTGATGCCCTGCATCTGCGGAGCGGTCTTGGTGGTTGTGGCCAACTGCTTCGCTGCCCGAGTACTCAGGCTCGACTGTTCCGCTAGCGTCTGCCGATTAGAATTCACATCTTGTACCATGTTTTTACCGCTTAATTGTAATAAATGGGTTGATGGTTATAAGTAGGCAAGCGGGATTAAACCGACCTATGTAACAATATGTAAACAGGGCTGACTCAGCCCCGCTTAGGGAATGTGGATACTTTACAATCGTTTACATAATTGTGTTTTACAGCGCCTACCTACTTAGGTCGTGTTGACATTTTATATTCTCAAAGAGCATATCAAATGTCAAGCGTTTAGCGTGACGCGACAGCTATAGAAAAGAAAGGGAGAGTTAGGACAGTATTTTAAAGGCTTCTATGATGGCATCATAAAGGGACTCACACTGAATGGCACTTAGTTAAGCCTCAAACCCAATCCCAGAACACTACTCACAAGTTAAGCTAAAAGCACTCTTGTCAATGAGTAATCTTACTCATTTTTTACCTGTTGACCCAATTAAAATATGACTCCATTTGTTCCTTGATTATTGAAAAAAATTGTTCGGGACTTCTTTGAGTTCCAGGGAAAGGAGAAATAATTAGCCTGACATGAGGTTTTCATGCCTAGCTTAACAATCCCTAAATCTTGATTTTTATCGGCTGCAAAATACTTAACTAGGTCAGACGCTATTCCTTTTTGATAGGCAACCGAAAAATGATACATCCCACGATAAATCATTTCTAATGAAACCCGTTCAATTGCTACTCCTAATTCATCGGCAACCGCATCTCCTAAATCTACTAAAACCGCATAAAATAGCCAAGTAGCCCAGATGAGGAGCTTGATTCCGTTTAATGAGCCTGTCCATAAATAGCTGAGATTTAATAATCTTTTTACTGTACAAAATGCGTCTTCAATTCCCCAGCGTCTTTGATATAAATCTGCTACTACATAGGGGGGTAATATTTCAGGTTCTCGGACACTTGTCAGATAAGAACGCCCGTCAGGTCTTGGAGGGAATCTGTACTAATCTTATTATAGTCAAAACTGGTGTCTGTTTTGTGCCTGCACCTATTTTAATTATCTGGTCTTTGACATCATAAGTATTGGTTATACCAATTCACTATGAAGCTGCATTTAATATAACGCTAAGGATATAGTTCCAACAAGAAAGACATCAGCCTCATTTAGTGTATCTTCATAGTGAATTGGTATTAATACCCGCTCGATTTGATAAGATGCACCTTTATTAATTCGAGTGATAAATCCAATTTATTGAGAAATGAGTTTTGACCAAAAAGCGAAGTGATAGAAGCCTCCATCCAATAATAGTAAGGTTTTTGGCTTAACGGTTTTTAGTAAATCTTCCTCCCAATTAGTATCTCCTTGTTTCGGATTTTCCCCAACCAAATTTCTTCGGGAAGATGAGTTACTATGTCTATAATTACTCCCATTTTTCCGGCTAATTGACCAATTGGCACATCTGATAAACTTTGTAGCTTCTTAAATAATGCTTCTAATGTTGAGCCATCAGCTATCCAGATATTATCATCAAAGCTTTTTAAGGCAAATTGTACGCTATCTGGTAATGGTCTAGATTTTCTCATCAACCATTTTCGTCGAAAATGAGGTAGTAATTCTTTAAAGACTTTTTCAAATAAAATTGCTGGAAAAGTTAAAAATCTGAGTGATAATGCTTGTTGGCTAATTTCTTGTGGCTGACACCCTAAAAATCCTTCTCTATTTAATAATCTGGTTAATTCTGTTACTCCTGCTACGGATCGCCATAATAAACTTAATATTGCTGCCATCATTAATGGTAGTGTTAGAATTCTATCTCTTAAATTTAGTTGCCGATAAAAAGTTTTTTGGGCAGCCATTGCCGGAATTAATAAATCTTCCAAGTGATTCGCGAGCGCTTCATTTTCTAGTTGGGGACGATTTTTTGCTTTGCACGATCTCGGTTGATTCGTTTTTTGCTACTCACAACTGGTTCAATTATGGCTCAACTGCTTGCCCGGTAAAGGTTTCATCTTATTTTACCTTTTTAAGTCTATCCCCTTGACAATTTGCACTTTTTCTTAACTTGTCACAAATGATCCCAGAGAAGAAAAGAGGTGCACAACAGAGAACAGCAAATCGATTTGTGCAGCAGGAGTTCGTCCCAGGCGACATCATTGTGCAGTTAGGTCAGCCGATCGATCGCGTGTTCTCGATCGCTCACGGTAAGGTCAACAAGGTGGTTGTTGGCAAGTATGGCGATGAGCCTTTGCTGGATATGCTGGCAGATGGCGAGCATTTCGGCGATGAAACTGTGGTGGAGTCAGAAAGCACTTGGAAGTTTACAATCAAGGCTGTGACCCGATGCACAGTATTGGCGCTACCACAACAGGCGTTTCGGGAATTGCTCAACCAGTCGGGGGCGTTGCAGGCTCAGGTTGAACAGTTGAGGACTCGTGCCCAACAACCGCAAAACAAGCACGGCGAAGCTTCGATCGCATTGTCCTCCGGTCATCTTGCCGAAACCCAGTTGCCAGGGACTTTCGTTGATTACGAACTCTCGCCCCGCGAATATCAATTGAGCGTTGCCCAAACTGTGTTGCGGGTAAATACTCGCGTCGCGGATCTGTACAACGAACCGATGAATGAGACGGAACAACAATTGCGGCTGACCGTGGAGGCATTGCGGGAACGGCAAGAACACGAGTCGATCGACAACCGGGAATTTGGGTTGTTGCACAATGCTGACCTGAAACAGCGTATCTACACCCGCAGCGGTCCTCCCACCCCCGACGATCTTGATGAATTGATTACTCGTCGGAGGAAGTCGAAGTTCTTCCTAGCTCATCCCCGCACTATTGCCGCCTTCAGTCGGGAGTGCAACCGCCGAGGCATCTATCCACCAAGCATTGACATGGATAGGAGCAAGGTAATCACTTGGCGCAATACACCCATTCTTCCCTGTAACAAGATCCCAATTACCAAGAACCAAACCAGTTCTATCTTGGTGTTGCGGACTGGTGAGGAAGACCAGGGCGCGATCGGTTTGCACCAAACGGGTATCGCCGACGAATACCAACCTGGCCTGTCTGTCCGATTCATGGGCATCGAGGAAAAGGCTATTATTTCTTACCTGGTCACCGCCTACTATTCCGCTGCTGTCCTTGTTCCCGACGCCCTCGGTATCTTTGAAGATGTTGAAACCGGGCGCTAGGAGGGTTTTAGGTTTTTTTGACCCTGAAAGACGATCGCAAATATTAACGATCTAGGGCCCAAAAGTCCTTGCATTTTCTTAAAAATTCTGAAAAGATAATAGACGTTGCGTGCGCTGATGAGATACATCCAAAGCAACTTCTAGCGTCCTTCCACAAGAGTTTAGACTCCGCTGGTGGCTAGTTACAAAGTGGCTACTTTTATGCATACAAAGGCGAAATATATTTTCCTCCTCTGGGTAGATACTAAATAAGCTGTTGTGCATTTAAATGGAATGTCAACAAACAATTCGGTGTCTTGTGGGGTGGGCCTCCTAGCCCGCCCAGAATATGCAATTTAAATGCGTGACAGCTTATCCACTCGTAACCGTGGATGTTTCTTTGTTCGTGCATCGCTACCGTTAATTTCTTTGGTCTAAATGTAAGAACCGTACTTGCAGACCAAGAAGTCAAGTTAATTTAAAGTTAGGAGAATTTGCACAATGAGAAAGATGCTCGTTGCATTGCTATTAATGCTGGCTTTGACTCTATCACTAGGTCAGGAAAAAGCGTTAGCTGAAGCTGACTGTAGCAACGTAAAAATAAATACGGGTTCAGCAACCGTTGTTACTCAATTGTACGAAAACCAGTGTGCGATTCTTGGTTGGGATAGTGGTATGATCACAACAGATATGAAGGCTAACTGCTGCGGTCCATCTGTCACAATCAGAGTTAACGGCAATGACTGGAATAAACTTGTTGGTGAGGGAAAACTAGACGGTTTTCGCTATGTACGTGTGTCCAAGAGTAACGAGGGTGCGTATCAGATAGAGCCAAGACAAGTGACTGGCGGTAAACCTGTGACTATATCAGGAGCGGATTTTTTCAAGTAAAAAAAACATCGAACTTAGAAATTTATAGCAAGTGAGTATAGTTGGGTTAGCCGATGAGGTAGAGCTAGGGAGCAGATTCTGTTGCAAAAATTGTCCGATCCGATACCTCTGCAGCTTCCCCTAAAACCAGATCGCTAGCCCACAAAACCTTCGCTCAGCAAAGCCAGAGTTCCCACAAAACTCTAGCAAGTATAATTACTTTAGGACTTACGCAAGTCTCACAAGTATTAAGGTACTCTACTATTTCAAACACTCGATCGCCGCCGTATAACGAAAGTAGTAGAGTACCCTACAAGTCAATAGAAATGATCCGCTTGCGTAATTTGTTTACTTGTCAGGCACTACTAACTTTCAAAATTAAAGTAGGCCGACATCAATACAAACAAAATCAAGAAACCCGGTTTTTGCAGGCAATCCCCCCGCAGTTGCCCTTCGGGTTTCTTTGCAGTGTTTAGCTAGCAGCAATCATTCCCGTTTGGCGCGCGTAGTTAAACAACCCTCCGGCATCTATTACCGGGCCTACTTCTCCTAAAGGTTTGAGCGAGAAAGTTCGATCGAGAGTGTGGTTGATAATTTGCTCTGCTGTAAAATCGACCGTCACTTCTTGCCCCGTTACAAACAAGTCGCACAGCCGATCGACTGATTCGATCGGGTACAATTCGCCAGTAGCCGAGCAATTGCGAAAGAAAATGCGCGCGTAAGACAAAGCCACCACCGCTGTGACGCCGGCGGCCCCCAGAGCGATCGGAGCGTGCTCCCGCGAAGAACCGCAGCCAAAATTTTCCCCGGCAATTATAATCGGATACCGGGTTTTCTGTTCGCCGGATTCGATAAACTTACCGTAGCGATCGGGCAACCCAATCATCGCGTAACTGCCTAGTTTCTCGTACTCGTCCGGCTTCGAGGGAACCAGGGTCAGGTATTCGGCAGGGATAATTTGATCTGTATCGATGTTGTCGTCTACAACAAAAATTTGACCGCTAATTACTTTACCCATAGTTTATTTCCTGTTAGCCTCGCTCGATGCTGTGGTGATAATTTTAAGTGGATCGGTATGCAAGATTTGCATCTGTTCATTTTAACCTGGCAGTGTCAGTGATAACCTGTATGAATAAAAATTAGATCCGAGACTTTGGGTTAACAATTAACAAATTGCTAAGCGTCAAGATAGTTTTATGGCGAATCCAATAGATGACATTGCTCGACAAGCTCGCGAGGGCTCGGTTGCATCGATTATTCAAATCCTTAATGACGAACTCGCACAGGTAGGCGTCAGGGCCAGAGCCGTGTTTGCTGAGGGGGTGCTGCAACTGCTGTGCGAAGCTGCAACACCGCAACAGCTCGAACAGTCTAGTTTGGTCGATCGAGTCCGAGCAATTTTGGAGGGTATTTCGCCCCGCAATATTCGCCGAGTCAACATCAACAGTCGGCTTGTCCGAGAACACCAACTGCTGTGGCTCGAAGAAATTAGCCGCGATCCCGAGAATCAACTGTTGTGGTCTCAAGAAATTAAACTCAGAAAGCCCAATTTGTTTAAGCGTTTGGCTACCGCCCATCAAGAACGCCAAGCTTTGGCAGGGAAGCGGGCTTTGCCGAGAATGGCTGTACCTCGCTCGATGCAGCAACCGCGGCAATTTGAGCGCGGTATCGTCGGTGGCATCAGCTTGACCGTGCTGTTGCTGGGGGCAGCGGCCGCCATCTACAAAGGGCTTAATTCCCAAGTGCGAAACAGCACACAAGCCACAACCCAAGCAGTTGCCACTGCCCCTCCAAGGGAGGCAAAACCTGCTTTGAAAATTTCTCAGGATACTGCTAATTCTGCTGTTGACTCTTTTGCACAAGCAGTGCGAGTCGCCTCGCAAGCAGCCACCGACGGCAAAACCGCTCAATCTCGCGAGGATTGGTTAATCGTAGCTGCTAAGTGGCAGCAAGCTTCCGATTTGATGGCCGCCGTGCCTTCCCAGCATCCCCGCTACACAACGGCTCTGAACCGGACGGTACTTTACCGCCAAAATAGCGATAAAGCCCAACAGGAAGCACAAAATAAGTAAGCACCTAAGTCGGATAAATTTAACAATAGAGTTGGCTCGGCTGCTGTAGGAGTTGTGAAAAATGAGTTTTTGAGCAAAAACTCGAAAACTCTCAAATATGTTATGAGTGATAATTTTTTGATTTTGAATTTTTGCGATCGGCGTCACTCGCTCGGCAGATTTGTATCACAATAAAAATTTGTTAGGCTCACAAACTTAAATAGGAAACATCACAGAGTCAGGAGAGGGGTATCACCAAGCGGTCTCTAGAAAAGCTTCATGCTACCATAACGGTCAAAATTAGCGGGAATAGGATTTCTCCTGATCCGGTAAAGGATGGTAAAGTTCATCCCCTACAGATCGAAGGGTAGAAAACAGGAAAATAGAACTCGGTCAGATCTGGATATATTTCCACATATCTAGTGACCCGCCGACAGGCCGCGCAAACACAGAAAGCAGGCTCATAACAGTCAAGCCGACAGTTATGGATAGGTTCTCTATTTGCAGCGGGAGCCGCCTCAAACATCTTAGAATAAAGGCTTGGTTGCCATGATCGATCGCCAGGGAAATCAAGACTTTACTTCGATCGACAGATCGCCGTTAGAGTCTTGCACTGTGCTTTTACCGCAAATCCCAGAACCACTATCAGTCCAAAAATTTCTGGATCGTCTTATGCAGTACCAGGTCGATCCTGCCCTTCTCGGGCGACAAATTTGCCAAATTCTCGCGACCAGCTTCGATCGAGAAATCCTGTTGCTGCAAATAGCAAATACTTTGGGGGTTGCTTGTCAGGCAGATTTCTGTTTGGTTGCTGCTGTAGTTGACCAGAAAGTAGTCAATCCCAATGCTTGCTGGCAAAATACAAGCGATAGCCCAAATGCTGGCGGTGCAGCAGCGGATTCAACTCTTACACCGGAACACCTCCAAACCACAAAATTAAACTCGCCTAGCATATCACTCGAACATCCAGTCTTGGCAAACGTGCTAGCAGACGGCGAGATAGTGGCGATATCCGACTATCTCGATAGTCCGGCACCTTCATCGCCCAATTCCCCTGTGACACCGCTGCCTTTTCGAGCAATTTTGGCAGGACCTGCGCGATTTGGAGGGGCTGTAAATGGCATGATGATTGTGGGTAAGTCGCAACCTCACGAGTGGTCGGCAGGCGATCGGCAGCGCCTTGAAACAGCATCAGACGCGATCGGCATCGCGATTTATCAGATTCAAAAAAATCAAGAAATTGCAAATTTAAATCAGCAGTTACAGCAACAAACTAAATACAAAAATCTCATCGGATCGGTTGCTAAATCGATCGATACGAGTTCCGAAATCGATCGAGTTTTGCAACAAGTTATTGAAAATACCGTCGATACCCTAGAAGTAGATAGAGGTCAAATCCTGCTGTTGAAATATACAGACTCTATCTTAAAGCCTTCCGCCCCCAGTCAAACACCCAAAGCAAAAATTGTATTAGTTTGCGAATCTGTTTTGACAAAAAATGAAATAAAACAAGCAAGAGAACAAAGCGAGGCGGCGAAACAAAGCTCGACAGCCAAAACAAAAAATAAGGAGAAAACTGCTAATTCTAAATCCAAAACTCCCAACTCAAAACCAAATAACTTTCCCGCTTTTTGGATGTCGGAATCGAATTTGTGCGAAAAAGCATTCCACAGCGCACCCAAACCCCTCGCCCTCGCTGACGCAGGCGAATTAATCGGCAAGGAACAACAGAGCACCGCAGAAATCTTGAAACTCGAAGGCATTCGCGCCATGCTGTTGGTTCCCCTCACGGGCGATCGCTCCCAGGAAACCGTCTTGGGGTTCTTGATTTTGCAGCACTCCCAGCAGCGCGCTTGGATACCTGAAGAATTGGAAGTTCTAGAATTAGTCGGCGCTCAAACGAGCAGGGCGATTATCCAAACTCAAACGCTCAAGGAAGCGCAAACCCTAGTCGATGACAGAAGCGCTCAGTTGCAGCAAAGTCTCGACGTGCAGGCGAAACTGTACGAACAATCTGCCATTCAACTAGAGCAACTGCGCAAATTGAAGCTAATTAAAGACGAGTTTCTCAGCACTATGAGTCACGAGTTGCGCACCCCTTTAACAATCATGAAGCTGGCGATTCTGATGCTCAAACAAGCTGAAGGGCCCTTGGCGAGTCGGGCTAAGTATCTCGACATTCTAGAACAGCAGTGGTTTAAGGAAACTGCTCTGATTAACGATTTGCTGGCCCTCAAGCAGTTTGAGCGTCAGCAAGTCCCTATTTCTCTACTCAAAATCGATATCAAGCGTTTAATTCAAGATTTAGCTGGGGATTTTGAGAAACAGTGGGTCGATAAGGAATTGACTCTGAAGGTGGATTTGCCCAAGTTTTCCCCTTGCTTAGAAACCGACCCGGAAAGTCTCAAGCGGGTGCTGCTGGAACTGCTGACAAATGCTGGAAAATACTCGGCTTCTGGAACGGCGGTAGTTTTCGAGGCGTCTGAGGCGGCCGACTGTATAGTCCTGAGCGTTTCTAATTTGGGGCCAGGCATTTCTGCTGCTGATTTGCCCCACATCTTTGAAAAGTTCCGCCGCGGTACTGGCATTACTGACCAAGCTATCGCCGGTACGGGTTTGGGTTTGGCGCTAGTAAAGTGTTTAGTGCAGCATTTGAATGGTACTATTGATGTGTCTAGCTGTCCGGCAGAAAGTTCAGAAGCTGACAAGTTGTGGCGCACATCTTTTACCCTGACTCTGCCGCAATTTGCAGCGGAACTTTGTAATCTAGAAGAATAGTTGGGTGGAGAAGCTGGTGGGAATTGGCAGCGAACAGGCGAAACGAGAAGACTTGCGTTTATAGGGAGATTTGGAAAATTTGCAAACGCTACCAAGTCCTCCTTTTTGAATTGTTTGTCTGGTTGCCCGTCTAAATTGCCGATTCTCGATTGCTGATTTTTCCCAGGACTTATATGAGGTCGGGTTATTTGCCCGTAATTAGCCGGTGTTTGCAGTAAGTACGATCGTCCTCTATTTATGAATTAATCAGGACAGTCCTGGACGCAAAAACCCGGTTTGTTGAGGTAATTTGGTCATATACGCTCGCTCGCGACAGCGAGAAACCTGGTTTTTTGGAAAGCGTGCGTCCAAGACTGAAAGACTTGCATTCCTTACGGCGAACTTAATTATGATTGTATAACTGGAGATGATATCACCCAGTATTGACTAAAGCAACCGCGTTTATTAACTGTTTCAAAAGCCTGCAACGCATCTTGTCGTACAAGCCTGTTTTTGCGTCCAGGAATGTCATCTAAAAATTGTCGCGGTGCATGGAAATCGATCGCCCTTATTATGCTCATAAAAGCTGCACCTAAAACCCTGCGTTGGCAACGTTCTAAATATTCGCCGCTGGCACGACAAATAGATGTTTTTGCAGCGGCGGGAAAGTTTATGTTTTTTTTGTGGTGGGATGGACTGCTGCAAAATAATTCTCCTCATACTAGAAGAATTCGCGCTCATTGGTTGGTGAATACTTTGCTGAATTTAGGCCCGACTTTTATTAAAATTGGGCAGTCTCTCTCGACTCGGGCGGATTTGCTGCCGCTTGAGTATGTGAAGGAACTCGAACAGTTGCAGGATCGGGTTCCTCAGTTTAGTTCCGAAGAGGCGATCGCTCTTGTAGAATCAGAGTTAGGCAAGGATATTTATGCTTTGTACCGCGATTTTGACCCCTCGCCGATCGCTGCTGCGAGTCTGGGACAGGTGCACAAAGCGAGGCTGCACACCGGGGAAGATGTGATTGTGAAGGTGCAGCGTCCGGGTTTGGAAAGTTTATTTGATTTGGATATGAAGGCGGTGCGCCAAGTGATGCGTTTTTGCGATCGCTATTTGCCTGGGACGCGCAAGTACGACCTGGAATCTATTTATCACGAGTTTTTTAAGATTTTATATCAAGAAATTGACTACGTGCAAGAAGGTAAAAATTCCGACCGCTTTAGCCATAATTTTCGAGAATATCCTCAGATTATTGTGCCGAAAGTCTACTGGCAATACACGACTAAAAAAGTGCTGACTGTAGAATACGCACCAGGAATTAAGGTAGATGACCGCATTAGTTTAGAGGCGATTGGAGTAGATATTGCGAAGCTCAATCAACTCGGAATTTGCTGTTATTTGAAGCAGTTGTTAATTGACGGTTTTTTTCAAGCTGACCCGCATCCGGGAAATTTGGCGGTGACAGAAGATGGCAGCTTGATTTTTTATGATTTTGGGATGATGGCTGAGGTTAAGTCTCTGGCTAAAGACCAAATGGTCAAGACTTTTTTTGGTGTGCTGAGAAAGGATACTGACGAGGTACTCAATACTTTAATTAGTATGGGTTTAGTTGAGCCGATGCCGGATATGATGCCGGTGCGCCGGCTGATTGCTTTTTTGTTGGATAAGTTTATTGATAAGCCGATCGACTTTCAAGCTTTTAATGAAATTAAGAACGAACTTTATATCATGTTCGAGCAGCAACCGTTTCGCTTGCCAGCAGAAATGATGTTTATTGTCAAGTCGGTGACGACTCTCGACGGCATTGCTAGAACTCTCGACCCTCACTACAATTTCATAGCATCGGCTCAGCCTTTTGTCAAGAGTATTGCGGTGAGCAAGGGGCGGGGAAATGCGATCGGAGAATTGGCAAGGCAAGCGCGAAGTTTTATTACATATAAGTTGCAGCAGCCCAGTAAAGCGGAAGTTTTTTTCAAACGTTTAGAGAAGCGGATAGAAGATGGCGAGTTGCAAATTAGAGTGCGAAATATCGAGAGCGAAAGAGCCTTGAAACGGATTAATTTAGCCCTGAAAACTCTAATTTTTGCTTGTCTGACTGGTTTTGTGTTTCTGTCGGGTGCTGTGCTGCTGCTGGGCGGATATCAAACGGGGGCGATCGCAGCTTTTGCGGTTTCGGGATTCGGCGGCTTGTTTTTGCTGCGATCCTTGGTAGATTTGTTGGTTAGGGAAAAGCTCGATCGCATGGTCGATCGATAAATATACTTGGTAATTAGGAATTCTCTTCGCAGTCAGGACTTTAGTCCTTTTAAAGAACTAAATGAAAGACGAATTTGGCTCATGATGTCTCCTGCATTTAAAATTGCTAGTCAATATAATTTCCCAGAAACTCTTGCTGAGCGATCGTCTCTGCTGCTGACTTTGCAAAAATTAACCTCAAAAATCCTCGCAATTGTTCCCCAATGGAATAACTTTGTCTGCCCATCACAATTCCTTAATTTTCCTGACCTTGTTCCATATAAATTTTATGCAATCGACAAAAGTCTCCCGTCTCCCGGGAGCATCTCATATTTGTAAAAACAGTTCTTCTGGCTCCTTCCTTCTTCCTTCTTCCTCTTTTCTCCTGGCT
The DNA here is from genome assembly GCF_036704885.1 of Microcoleus sp. F4-D5. Classification (NCBI taxonomy): domain Bacteria; kingdom Bacillati; phylum Cyanobacteriota; class Cyanophyceae; order Oscillatoriales; family Microcoleaceae; genus Microcoleus; species Microcoleus sp. F4-D5. Next base: position 29,933 of record NZ_JAUBSX010000081.1, read on the forward strand.
CGCAGCCTCGGGACTCCTAAATCCAATTTCTAGCTTGGCTGCAAAAGTGAGATGCTCCCAGTCTCCCACATTCAAAGTATAGATAACTCGCCCTTGGGTAGTTGCCCATATTAATTGCTCTTCATCAGTGCAACGCCTGATTATTAGCTTCAGCAGTTGTAGCTACATCAATCTCTGCATTTCGGAGCGCTTTGACTAAGGAACGTTCCAGAATATCCTCATCTAAACATAAACGAATTTGGCTCAAGATTAACTCTCCGCTTTATGTTCATTAGCTAAGCGATCGCAGTCAGCTTCTTCCGTCGAAATATCAGCATCAATTTGCTCTTTATTGGCGTAGTAGTAAGCTCATGCTGCATGAACTTGTGCTAAATTTAAGTGGGGAATTTCTGCAATAATTTCTTCTGGTTTCATCCCCATTTTGTACCAAAGGGCGATTCGTTGAACAGTTATTTTAGTCCCTGCGATGCGGGAGCGATTTCCACAGGTTTCTGGTGTGGAAATGATGAGGGTGCCAATATCAGTTAAAGTTGGCATATGTGAATTTGGGGTTAAAAATTAGAATTTAATTCTAGCATAAATTTATTATTATTGAATTTTGCCGATTTAATTTATGAAATATTTTGCCCTATTACTGTGCTTATACATATAGTCATTTAAAATAAGTAGGAGACTATTTAAAAATGAGGTAAAATGAATAAAAATAGTGAAGTTGCTAGGAAAATGTCTTACAGTATTGATTTGAGAACAAGAGTAGTAGATTATGTAGAAAAGGGCGGTCGTATCGCTCAAGCAGCAGAACTTTTTCAGGTGGGAAGGGCAACGATATATCGGTGGCTGGGTCGGACAGACCTTACAGCCACCAAGGTAAAAAGACGTAAGAGAAAACTAGATTGTCAAGCCTTAGAAAAGGATGTAAAAGAGAATCCAGATGCCAGATTAATCGACAGAGCCAAGAAGTTTGGAGTAAGACCAAGTGCCATATCTTATGCTCTTAAAGAAATGAAAATTACTCGAAAAAAAAAAGAACTTCGTTACCAGGAGAGAAACCCAGAAGCAAGAATGAAATACTACAGATATCTCCGAGACTTGATTAAAGTATCGGGAAGCCAAAGTCGGGTTTTTATTGATGAGTCAGAATTTGAAGAGTTTCAAGATTGTGCTTATGGCTGGTCAAAAAAAGGCAAAAAAATTTGGGGTGAAAAGTCAGGAAAACGGGGGAAAAGAGAAAATCTAGTAGCCGGAAGAAGGAAAGGAAAAAAGGACTTAATTGCCCCAATGGTTTTTACGGGCAGCCTCAATGCAGAAGGTTTTGAAGGGTGGTTATCTTTATATTTATTACCCTCTCTGACAGAGCCATCTATATTAATCATGGATAATGCACCGATTCATCGAAAAACAGCCATCCGAGAACTGGTAGAGGAAACGGAGCATCAAGTTCTTTTTCTCCCAAAATATTCTCCCGACCTGAACGATATTGAACACGATTTTAGTGCCAAGCAAGCGAGCCAGAATGTATGCTCCTCCTGGGACATCTTTAGATGAACTTATCTGTGACTACTGCGCTCAATAGTGTCGCTTTTTTATTTGAAATGACTATAGTCACAGATTCTAGTTGCTTCGGGAATGGGTAAATCCTCCTCTGGCAATCCTTCTAAGTGAAATTCGATCGCTTCTTTAATTTACTGCTGTACTTCCTAAAGGATAGCGCCTGTGGCTGCACGTCCGGGTAAATCTGGCGCATAAAATGCTTCGCCCCTACGAATATATTTGCAAAACAGAGATGCACCCTCGCCACATCTATCAGACTTAAAGGCTTACCTTTTTGTGTCAAACCTCCTAGAACTTTGAGAGGAAGAACTTTACCCCACCTCGGAGCTACACCTTGAATTTCTGAACCTTATTTTAAAAAAGACCCACCTGGTCTATCTTGCATTGCTTTTCGACACTGTATATACCATTCATAATATTTATCGTAAGCCTTTCCTGATTGAAATGTAGCTGGAACATAAGTAGGAAGCAGTACACGCCTAGAATGTAAAGAAAGGTTCATCCCACTTTTGTGAGCAAGGAGAGAGTGAAACGCTAGAACGTCGCCCGCCTTAAGTTCTGGAATTATAGAGACCAGTCCCAACTTGCTGAACTCTTCCTCATCAATATCAAATTCGTCTTTTGGGTTTACAGGTAAAATCATCGTATGAGTATAAGGATATACTGCAAGAGCTCCTGACTCCTCATCTGCATCATCAATAGCTATAAAAACAGTAATAAAATGATTAGGATCTAACCCAATAAATTTCCAATATGGATAATCTGTGTGCAACGTATATCCAGGTGTTCCTGACTCTTTCATAATTAGTTTACAGCGTAAAATTTGTACTTGCTCATTTATGAAAATTCTTGACAGCAAGCCCTGTACTATATGCAGTAATCGATTATTAGAAACCATCTCTGAAAATAGCGGAGAAATATCCAACACTGGATCGAGCCGATCGGGAATATATTCATTCAATATAGACTTTCTAAATTCAACTCTGAGATTATTCTTATTTATTGAATCAAGTCCCCAAATGCAATCGGCTTCTCGCTGTAAGTTTGCTACTTCCTCGGTATTGAATATACCACGAAAGACTGCATAACCTTTCTCCCAATATGATTTCTCATTGACTATATCATCATTATAATCTGGGGGGGTAACAACCAGCCTGAAACCCATACTTTGTAAGGATTGAGCCAATCCGCTGCTCAAAAAAGATAGGCAGCATAATTGTTACACGCTTGCCTATCTCAAAAATAATGATACCAACATTCTACCTCATTCATT
>NZ_JAUBSX010000082.1:0-32639 GCF_036704885.1 Microcoleus sp. F4-D5
TACTTATTATCTCGGATGATTCACTTTTATCCCCTCCATCTGCCTATGTGCCAGTTGGGGGTGCGGAATGTGGGTTTATGGATCACTTCAATCGTTGGGATAAATGCGTTTATTATTTGTTTTTCTGATTGGCGGGCAAGGTGTCTATTTTGCCTCATGTATTGATTGAGAAATTCTTTGAGAGAAGGTTTATAATCGTTGCCCTCGAAGTAAAAAGCCAGGAATCGTAAAATAAGTTCTCGATCTTTCCCGTTTTTATCTGGGAGACCAAATATGTCACGCCACGCTGGGTTTTGATTGAGTTGCCCTAGCAAATTATTGAGTTCGCCGTGATAGATGCAAGCACGAATTTCCTGCGGTTTAAGGATAGTACCTCCGGTATTTAGCCTTTCAAAGATATAGTAAATACTACTGTCCTCGCCTTGAGAAAGTGGCTCGACAATTGTAGCGGATACAAGCGAGTCATCTAATTGGCGTCGGTATGGGTCTTTCAGTGATTTATATGTCTCTCTCTCAAATTCTGTATGAACCCCTTTCAGAGCAAACGACTGCCGACTGTTAGGAAACTTGCCTTTGTAGAAATATAAAAGGCTACGTAATCTTTGCTGACCATCAATCACCAGCAGTTTTTTTGTATCTCGCTCTCTTGCTAGAAAGATGCCGGGAACTGGAAGACCAAGCAAGAGTGATTCTATAAAACGCGATGCTTGTTTTGGTTTCCAGACATAAGCACGCTGGAAGTCTGGAATAAATACGTCTTCGCTTTCCAGGCGTCTAACTAGACCCTCTACATCAAAATCTCTTCGATCAACTGCTAGGGAGAATCTGGAGGGAATAATGTCCTCCTCATCTTCCCCGCTATCATCTTCCCCGCTATCCTGAATATCGTTTTCCTGTTCCTCATCCCCTAGATGGTTGGGGGGAGATGGCTCACTGTTTGACTCAAATGTACTCATCTTGTAGCCTCCTTTCTGCCTGAGTTATTAGATATTATAGACAGATCGCTCCCTTCATCTATCTCTCAATATTAAGATTTCCTTAGTGGCTGGCGTCGCGCACAGACATCAGTGCTACTATTAATAGCTTAGCTAGGGGTGCCCGAATATCCGGGCTGAGAAAACACCCTTAGAACCTGAGTCTGGGTAATACCAGCGGAGGGAAGCTGTTTATCAAGGAAACTAAATATGCGTACCGAATGGATCGCTAAGCGTAGCGGGCACACCAATGTCTCTCAGATGCACTATGCCCGTCAAGGTGTAATTACTGAAGAAATGCACTTTGTTGCTAAGCGAGAAAATCTCCCGCCAGAACTGATCCGCGCCGAAGTAGCGCGGGGACGGATGATTATTCCCGCTAACATCAATCACCCGAATTTGGAACCGATGGCGATCGGCATTGCGTCTAAATGCAAAGTCAATGCTAATATCGGTGCATCTCCAAACTCTTCCAATATGGAAGAAGAAGTTGACAAGCTTAAACTAGCAGTTAAATACGGCGCTGATACCGTGATGGACTTGTCCACCGGCGGCGGCAATTTGGATGAAATTCGTACTACAATTATCAAAGCTTCACCGGTGCCGATCGGTACTGTACCCATTTACCAAGCACTAGAAAGCGTTCACGGTAATATGGAAAGTCTGACGGCGAATGACTTTCTTCACATCATTGACAAACACGCTCAACAAGGTGTTGATTACCAAACTATTCACGCCGGAATTTTGATCGAACATTTGCCGTTGGTGAGGAACAGAATTACTGGCATTGTCTCTCGCGGCGGCGGCATTTTGGCGCGGTGGATGCTGCATCACCACAAACAAAATCCCCTCTACACTCACTTTAACGACATCATTGAAATATTCAAAAAATACGATGTTTCGTTTAGTTTGGGAGATTCTCTGCGCCCCGGTTGCACTCACGATGCTTCGGACGAAGCTCAATTAGCCGAACTCAAAACTTTGGGTAAATTAACTCGCAAAGCTTGGGAACATGACGTGCAGGTAATGGTGGAAGGGCCCGGTCACGTGCCGATGGATCAAATTGAGTTTAATGTCAAGAAACAAATGGAGGAATGTTCGGAAGCACCCTTCTATGTTTTGGGGCCGTTGGTGACAGATATTGCGCCTGGATACGACCACATTACCTCAGCAATTGGGGCGGCGATGGCTGGTTGGTACGGTACTGCAATGCTGTGTTACGTGACGCCGAAGGAACACTTGGGATTGCCGAATGCTGAGGATGTCCGAAACGGGTTAATTGCTTACAAAATTGCAGCGCACGCGGCGGATATTGCGCGGAGGCGGCCGGGTGCGCGCGATCGCGACGATGAACTCTCGAAAGCGCGTTACAATTTCGATTGGAACCGTCAATTTGAGCTGTCATTAGATCCAGAACGGGCAAAGGAATATCACGACGAAACTTTGCCTGCAGATATCTACAAAACTGCTGAATTCTGTTCGATGTGCGGCCCTAAATTCTGTCCGATGCAGACTAAGGTTGATGCCGATGCTTTGACGGAATTAGAGAAGTTTTTGGCTAAGGAACCTGTAGCCCAAAGCTAATCAGCCCAGGCGCATCTAAATTTTACAGTTAAGCTTGATGTAATTCTTGTGTGGAGTAGGGGTTGGGCGTCCCGCCCGCCCAAAAATACAACGCAAGATGTGCAACAGCTTATTAGTAGGGTGAGGATTGCCAGCCCAATCAGGAGTGGTGAAGAAATTCTTAAAACCCTCGAAATCTCCTAGCGGGCGATCTTCTTTTTTTTCAGAGTCCAAACGCAATAAATAACGTTTACGGCTAAAAACTAACGCCTAAGATGACACAATTGCGTTGATTGCACCTTGACAGGGCTGGGGGTACTATGGCGCGAGAGCAACTGTTGCAGTTGCTCTCGTTCCTCTGGTGCTAAACTCAAAAATGTTGGAGCTAATCGAGGTCTGCTCCTTTCCTCCACTCACTTGGAACGATACAATGATACGTTAATTTCCGCACAATAATATTTACTCGTTGCGAAGCATCTTGACAATTTCTAACAGGTGGGCTAGGAACTCGTCCCCTGAGAAAAATTACTTATTCTGGATTAGTTATTGTGGAACAGGACGAAAAGTTTGTTCTTGTCTGATTTATTGTGATTGATTCCTAGATTAAACTGAGGATTCCCTGTATTGCTTTCTAATTTGTAACAGTTTCATTATTAGTTTCCGGCAGCGGTTTGCGGGCGCACAGATAAGCCAGCGGCCCGAACAGCGGCACTAATGTTACTGCCCAAAATGCTGTAGAGTTCTGCATTCCTCGACGGGCCATGTCGTCGGCCAATAACGCAGGAAATAGCAGGGAAAGCATACAAAAATCCAAACTCGTTACATGGATAAAACGGCTGGTTTGCCACTGATGAATAAAATCAGACCAATCGCCTTTTGTCAAGCCAAAAGCAACTAAAGCAACAGCCCCCAATGTTAATAAAATCCCTGTTAAACGGGAGTCTAATACCTTTAAAAATACGTTTTTAGGGCCATAAAATTCTGGATTAGGTTCGCGCAGGGCTAAATAAGGCAACAAGGCAAATGCGCCGAGGCCAAAGGATAAAACGGCAAATAACCATGCAGGTATTTTCTGCCCCCTGCCGTCAGCAAACAGCACGCAACTGTAGATCGACGGCCAGACTCCCATGATATAGAATAAAGCTACAATTAAAGGGTTGATCCCTGCTATTTTGCCTGTGGAAAGATTGGTAATTAGTGCGATCGTTTCTGGGCTGTTGGGTGGTGCAAATACAAAGGCGTAGGTGCTAAATGCAATCCAAAGCAGCCAAAATCCAATTTTTCTGAACATAAGTTGTGGCTCATTACTTCTTGTACTATAACGGGTAACGCGCGCAATACGCACCCTACATTTAGAGTGATTATTGACCTATTTCTGAGTGAGATTGCTAAATTTTTGCATAAATTGCCGATCGATCCAATCTTTCCAGTACCACAGCAGCGCCGATTCCCACATGAAATTGCCGCGAGAGGCGATCGCCCTTTTATTCCCCGTACCAATTAACCCTAAATATTGTTCCTGCGGTACAAAGGGTTTCAGCGGTTTTCCCAATAAAAACTGCTGCAAATTTTCAAACAGCGGTTTGCCCTGACGCACGGCAAACACGCCTGCTTTGGGACGGGGATAATTAACCATCGCGGCGATATCTCCAGCCCCAAATACGTTGGGGTGAGAAACTGATTGCAGGCAGTCGTTGACTTGCATGAAGCCGTTTGAGTCGGTGGCTAAACCGGATTTTCCGATCCAATTGGGTGCCGAGGCTTGTGTAACCCAAAAAATGCGATCGCACTTTAATTTAAAACCAGATTTACAGGAAATTTGGTAATCGGTAATTGTGATTTGGGAATTGGTTTCCCTCTCCATCTTTTCTACAGCACAGACTTTTTCCTTTAAATGCAATTGAATGCCGCGACTGATGATAATTTCTTGAAGGCGTCGGCGCACCCGCTGATTGTGTCCCTGCATCAATTCAGCACCGCTGTGAAACAAATGAATTTCTGATGATAAATTTTCTTCTCTCTTCCCTCTTTTCTCTTCCCTCTTCCCTCTTCCTTCTTCCTTCCCCAATCTAGATTGCATATTTAATGCTAATTCTACGCCGCCGGCACCGCCGCCCACAATGACAATTCGCAGCGGTTTTTCGGGATGGTTTTGCCTTTCGGAAATTAACTGATTCCAACTAGCTAAAAACTCCGGTACGGGTTTAGCTGCAATTGCATATTCTGTGGCACCCGGCACAGATAGAGTCGCAGGAGTGCTGCCGATATCGACAGAAAGCAAATCAAAATTAACCGGAGGGCGAGTTTGACAAATAACTAAATTTTTGTTAAAGTCGATCGCGATCGCCCGATCGACCAATATTTGACACCCGGCAAATTCAGCGAGCGATCGCAAATCAATGTGACATCGATCGTAATTGTAAAACCCGGCAACGTGCCCCGGCAGCATCCCCGAATAAGGCGCGTGCAGCACGTCGCTAATCAGAATCAAACGCACTCCCGGCAACGGTTTGATGCCGAACATTTTTAATACAATAGCATGACTGTGACCGCCGCCAATTAAGACTAAATCTTTCACAATTACAGATGTTCGATCGAAATGTTCCAGCACCAATATTGTACAGCACTCGCACTTCTTGGGCCGCACTGTCCGGTCAGGAGAGCTTGCAGTGCGTAATGAATGATTTCCCAGCCCTTTGACAGAATGCTCTCACCTACTCTCTGTCTCATAGATTATATTTCGCTCAGTTGCGATCGCATAACATCAATTCACCCATTTCGCTTAACCGATTCCAAATTCAGCGCCAATGGCTGTAGACTGTAGAACGAGCAAATTTTATCACCAAATTATGCCGGGGTGTGTTTCAATAGCTAACTCACCATTCAAAACTATGATATTACGCATCATTCCGCGCACTTGGCAGCGATCGATTAAAACTCTTTTCCCGCTTCTGTTTGCCCTCTCATTGATTATAGTATTGCTGGCGAACAACTTAATTCCGGCGATCGCCCAGCAACCCCGCCAGGAAATTCGCGGCGTTTGGATGACTACAAACGACAAAGACATCCTCAGAGATCGTCGCAAACTAAAAGATGCTGTCAGCCAACTAAAACGGTTAAATTTCAACACTATTTATCCTGTAGCCTGGAATTCTGGCTATGCAATGTATCCCAGCTATGTAGCGCAGCAAAGAGACATTCAACCCTTTGTTTACAGAGGGTTAGACGGACAAGATATGCTTGCAGATTTAATTGATAAAGCTCACCGACAAGGCTTGCTAGTAATTCCTTGGTTTGAGTTTGGTTTCATGGCTCCTCCCACATCAGAATTAGCCTTAAATCATCCCGAGTGGCTGACACAAAAACAGGACGGCAGCCAAACATCAAACGACGCCGGCGGCGAAGTAGTTTGGCTCAATCCCTTTCATCCAGAAGTGCAGCAATTCATTACTGAACTCGTACTAGAAATCACCACTCAATATAACGCAGACGGCATTCAATTTGACGACCACATGAGTTTGCCGTCTGAATTTGGTTACGATGATTACACAGTTGCTTTGTATACCAAAGAAACAAAAAAAGCTCCACCCAAAGATTTTCAAAACCCAGCATGGGTGCAGTGGCGAGCCAATAAAATTACCGCTTTTATGTCGCAGCTAAATCAAGCTGTCAAGGCAGTCAAACCCAATGCAATTTTCTCGATTTCTCCCAATTACTACGAGTTTGCTTACAAACATCACCTGCAAGATTGGCTGGCTTGGGTGCGTTTGGATATTGCCGACGAGCTAATCGTACAAGTGTACCGTCCCAATTTAGAATCATTTGTAGACAAAATTAACCGTCCAGAAATGCAAGAAGCACAGCAAAAAATTCCCACGGGAGTTGGGATTATGACAGGTTTGAGAAATAACCCCGTACCGATTCAGCAAATTAAATCTCAGGTGCAAGCAGTCCAAGGATACGGCTTAGGCGTCGCTTTCTTCTACTACGAAAGCTTGTGGGAATCTGCACCAGAACCCATCGCAGTTCGACTTTCTCAATTTAGTGCTTTCTTCCCGTCTTCTGCATTCCGATCGGCGCTACAAATACCCAGACGCGCAGCGACTTTCCCTCCGCCTGCGCCACCCAAACCAGACCCCACAGCTAAGCCGGAGCAACCTACGAAAAACAGCCCACCTTTGCCATCACCAACCACGTAAAATAATTAAAGAGTCATCAGTCATTGGTAATTTTTTTGGGTGTGCCATTAGTCCGACAGTCCGACAGGGGTTTAAACCCCTGTCTCATAACTGAAGTCGTCTTTAGACGACTGTAGCAATTCTATCAAAGCTGTTTTTGTAGAGAGTTAGCGCAGAATATATGTGTACCTCTACTTTTGAAAATTGAGATTACTATTTGAGTCGGTTTTAACCGACTTATGCTATTAGACAGGGACTTGATTCCCTGGCGGCCCGTGGCAGAATGAAACAGCTCTACTGGGGCTAGGAAATACCGATTTATGTTCCTATAAAATATCCGTATTACCAACAACAACCATCAATAAAAATGCAAACTCACCAAAAAAATTTACTGCCAAAAATGGGTTGCGGCACTTGGGCCTGGGGCAACAGATTCCTCTGGGGCTACAATGAAAGTATGGACGACGAATTGCAAGCGGTTTTCAATCTTTGTGTTAGTAACGGCGTCACTTTATTCGATACCGGCGACTCTTACGGAACAGGGAAATTAAACGGACGCAGCGAGCAGCTTTTGGGGCAGTTTTCTCAACAATATCAAGGTGCAAATAAAGACAGTATTTGTATTGCGACAAAACTGGCTGCTTATCCTTGGAGACTGACGCGACAATCAATGATATCGGCTTGCAAAGCCTCTGCGGCTCGCCTCGGAAAAAATGTAGATTTGGTGCAAATGCACTGGTCTACAGCTAATTACGCTCCTTGGCAAGAAAGCGCTCTTTTAGACGGTTTGGCTGACCTTTACGAGGAAGGATTGGTCAAGGGAGTGGGCTTGTCTAATTACGGGCCGAAACGGTTGCAATGGGTGCATCGGAAATTTAGCGATCGCCAAATTCCTATTCTTACTTTACAAGTGCAATATTCCCTACTTTCTACCTATCCGGTAACAGAACTCGGATTGAAAGATGTTTGCGATGAATTGGGGATAAAATTGATTGCTTACAGTCCTCTAGCTTTGGGGTTGCTGACGGGTAAATATTCCGAAAACGGCTCTCTTCCTAAAGGTATCCGAGGTTTGGCGTGCAAGCAGCTACTTCCGGGAATGCGATCGCTTTTGGAATGTTTGCGAGAAATAGCGGCCTTCAGAAACAAGACTGTTTCGCAGGTAGCAATTAACTGGTGCATCTGTAAAGAAACTATTCCCATTCCGGGGGCTAAATCTGCGGCACAGGCGAGGGATAATATTGGTGCTTTGGGCTGGGAGTTAGACTCGGGGGAGGTTGCAGAATTGGATAAGGCGGCGGCGAGTGTAGATAAAAAAATGGTGCAGAATATCTTTCAAACTCGGTAAGATCTGAGATGTTGTACCATTTTCACGAACAGGCTTTCGGGCCTGTTCCACAAGACATGAATTTGCTTGTTCCACAAAAACTAAATTTTCTTGTGGGGAGTAGGGGTTGGGCTTCTAGCCCGCCCCTAAAAGCCTGATTTACATCACACAAAACTTTTCCACACACCGCACAAACATTTCTACACCCATCCCCAGCGCAGTTTCATCAAAGTCAAAACGCGGGTGATGGTGCGGGTAAGCCAAGTTTTTCTCGGGATTTGCTGAACCCAAAAAGAAATAGCAACCGGGGACTTCTTGCAAAAAGAACGACATATCCTCGCCGCCCATTGTTTGACATTCCGGCACTATTCCGGCAGGAGTTTCTACAACGGATTCTGCGACGCCGCGCACCAATTCAGCTATTCTCGAATCATTAATAACTGGCGGGTAAAGCGAACAATAATCTAATTGGTAATTGGCCCCGTGACTCTGACAAATTCCGGCAATTACTTGCTCGATTCGCTTGGCAAAATAACCTTGATATGCTGGATTGAAATAGCGCACCGTGCCGCCGATTTGAGCGGTGTCGGCAATGACGTTGTGGGTGTGGCCTGCGTGGAATTTGCCGACAGTTACTACCGCTGAGTCGATCGGGTCAATGTTCCGCGCGACAATTGCTTGCAAGGCGCTGACAATTTGGGCTGTAACTACGATCGAGTCAACAGTCTGATGTGGCATTGCGCCGTGTCCGCCTTTGCCAAAAATCGTGCAGTCAAAAACTTCGACAGCCGCCATCAGCGCGCCGCTGCGGACGCCTGCAGTGCCCAAAGGTAGATTGTTCCACAAGTGCAAGCCGACGATCGCATCAACATCAGGATTCTTCAAAACTCCCGCTTCAATCATCGGCTTTGCGCCTCCTGGGCCTTCTTCGGCGGGCTGAAAGATAAATTTTACTTTACCCGAAAAGCTGTGTTTGTGCTTGGCCAGATAACAAACTGTACCGAGGGCGATCGCAGTGTGGCCGTCGTGACCGCAAGCGTGCATAATTCCATCATGCTGCGATCGATAATCCACCTCATTTTCTTCTTGAATGGGCAAAGCATCCATATCCGCCCGAATTGCCAAAACCCGCCCCGGTTTGCCGCTGTCTATAGTTGCGACAATACCCGTTTTAGCAATATTAGTTTGATGCTCAATGCCCCATTCCTGCAACTTTTGCGAGACAAACTGCGCCGTTAAATTTTCCTCAAAACTCAACTCCGGTTTTTGGTGCAAAAGGCGACGCCATTCGACTAGCTGAGGCTGCAAATTTCTAATCTCCAGCCGCAATTTAGATAAATCGACAGAGGTTAAATTCGGTAAAGTAGAAACCATGTTTTATTCTCCTTTTTTTTATTAACTTTGAGGTTTAGTCACTTAATAAATGGTAATTACTAATTATAGCAACCCTAAATAATTTGTGAAACTCTCTCTTCTCTTTCTCTGCGGTCTCTGCGGTCTCTGCGTTTCAAATAAAATCTTCAATCCTATCTGAGTTGTGCAGCATATTTTTTTTTATGAACCGCAGAGGGCGCAGAGTACGCAGAGGAAGAGAAGAATGAACAACAGAGGTGTTGAGAATAGGGTTATTTAGAAGTCTTAGAAACTAAATTAACCCCTGGTAGCAACCGCTCTAAATCTAATTGGGAAGCTGCTTTAGCTAATTTAGCAAGGTCAGTCGGCTCATCTAAATGCGGCAAAATACCCAACACAGGTATTTGAGTTAGCGACTGGATCAAATCTACCGGCGCTATATCGGCAATTTCTTGTTCGGAATAAGCTTTAACACAATTAAGCACAATTCCTCTCAGCTTAAAGCCAGTGTGTCTGGCGAGAGCAACATTCGCCACAGCTTGCCCGATCGCCCCCAACCTCACAGGTACTACCAAAACCCCCCTCAGCCGCCAATCCCTGGCAATATCGGCCACCGTCAGTTCCCACGTTACAGGCGAACCGAGTCCTCCCAAAGCTTCCACCAACACAAAATCCTTGCGCTCAGAGAGGCTTTGCCACGCCGTCCAGACTTTTTCGAGTTCGATATGTCTCCCCTCCCGTTCCGCAGCAATCGGCGGTGCTAGAGGCGCATCAAAGTGCAGCGGATTGAGTTCTTCGGGGGATTGGTCGAGGGCAAACAAACGGGTGTACAGTTCGCGATCGCCCGTTCCCGTTTGCAAGAGTTTCATCATTCCCAAACTGCGATCGGGAAAATACATTTGCCAATAAGCAGCCAGAGCGCTGGTCAAAACAGTTTTGCCCGCGTCGGTATCAGTTCCAGCAATTAGCAGCGAGTTCATTGGCAAATAGCTAACAAGTAATTGGCCTCAACATCAGTCTAGGGGAATTTTGCCAGAAGTTTAGAGTTCCGGCGACGGTGCGGGAGTTGGGGCAGGTTCCGGCGACGGCGCGGGAGTTGGTTCAGGTTCCGGCGACGGCGCGGGAGTTGGTTCAGGTTCCGGCGACGGCGCGGGAGTTGGTGCAGGTTCCGGCGACGGCGCGGGAGTTGGTTCAGGTTCCGGCGACGGCGCGGGAGTTGGTGCGGGCGTCGGTTTGGGAGTCGGTTTGGGAGTCGGTTTGGGCGTCGGTTTGGGCGCGGGCGTCGGCGCGGGCGTCGGTTTTGGTGTCGGAGTTGGTGTCGGAGTTGGTGCTGGGCTCGGTTCCGGCAAAGGTTCTGGGTTCGGTTCCGGCAAAGGTTCTGGGCTCGGTTCCGGCAAAGGTTCTGGACTCGGTTCCGGCAAAGGTTCTGGACTCGGTTCCGGCAAAGGTTCTGGGCTTGGTTCCGGCAAAGGTTGCGGGGTTGGGGTTGGCAAAGGTTGCGGGGTTGGGGTTGGCAAAGGTAGCGGGTTTGGTACCGGAGTTAGTGATGGTGTCGGACTTGTAAGTGCTGGCGGTGTCGGAGTGGGTTTGGGGCGCGAATTGTTGAGAAATGAGCCGACTAAAGCCCAGGAACCGAAGCCCGTCAAGATTACTAAGCCCGCCAGCAGACCGATCGCAGCAAAGGGATTGTCCCAAAAAGAGTCGCCAGCAGGCTCAATTAATGGGTCTGGCTGGTTTTGCGGGTGGGAACTCTGGGCGGCTGGCTCCGGCGGCCGGCCCACGGGCACGGTTGCTATTAGCGAAGGGTTTGTCTGCACCGCTGCTGGCGCGGGCGGTACAGTTGGCGGGTTGGGCTTAGGATTAGTTTGGCCGTCGAGTGCTTGGGCGACTTCGCTGACAGATTGATATCGATCGCGTGGAGATCGGTTCAACATCCGATTCAGCACCAAAGCCAAACCCGTGCTCACCTGCACTCGCTGCTGCCAATTCCACTGCAGCGTTGTTTGATCGAGCAATTCCTGCGGTTCTTTGCCTGTCAGCAGGACGATCGCCGTTACGGCTAAAGCGTAGAGGTCGCTGCTGGCAGTTGCCCGCCCGCTTTGCAACTGTTCCATCGGCGCGTAGCCGATTTTGCCGACAGTTGTCGCGTGGGCTGTTCCTTCGGGAGACTGGACTTTGGTGGCGAGTTCCTTCACCACTCCAAAGTCAATCAGCACTGGCATTCGATCGTTTTCCCTGCAGATGATATTTTCTGGGGAGATGTCGCGGTGGATGATGCCGCGGGCGTGGATGTGAGCCAGTACCGGCAGCATTTGCCGGATAAATACCAAGACTTCGGCTTCGGTGAAGGTGCGGCCTGTTGAAGTTCGATCGAGCAACAGTTCGCGGTAAGTCATCCCTTCCACGTAATCCTGCACTAAAAACAAACGCTGGTTCTCTTCAAATATTGCCCGAAACTGGGGAATTTGCGGGTGCCCAATTTGGTAAAGTATTGCCGCCTCTCTTTGAAACAATTCCTTCGATTTTTCCAAAACGTAAGGCCCGCTTTGCACCGGAATCAATTCCTTCAGGGCGCAGCGTTCTTGAAACCGCCCCAAATCTTCTACTAAATAAGTCCGGCCAAATCCTCCTTGACCTAAAATATTCACCAAGCGGTAGCGGTTTTGTAGGAGAGTTCCAATAGCAATAGGTGGCTGCATAAGTTTAAGTAGAAACTGTTAAAAAATAGACGATCGCTCGCAGACTTAGTAATCCTAGGTCTTTAGTGCTCTTGAGCATACTTCACTTTCTGTAGTCCCCAGTCCCGACCAAAATTAGCATTGTACATTTTTTTGACATTCTTGAACGCAAGGATGGTGAGAAACCAGGCTTTTTCACAAAAATACACAGGTTGCAACCTGCATATCCGATCGAAAACCCGGTTTCTGCGTCAATATCTCAAGGGAGAAATGCACGATTTTTCGTAGAAACCGGGTTTTTTGGCCTTAGCCCTAATAAATTGTCGCCCCCCGGCCTAAGCCATACATCTCTATCAAGCTTGAGATTATTTATGGGAGATGTCTACTGACGACTGACGACTGACTAATGACTACTGACTAAGCTTTGCTTTCACCATGTCTTGAATTCTGTTACCGTCTGCTTTGCCTTTAAGCTGCTGCATTGCCTTGCCCATCACCTTGCCCATATCTTTTGCAGAAGTAGCGCCAACCGAAGCAATCACTTCGTCAACGACTTGACTCACCTCTTCGTCTGACATCTGCGGTGGCAAATACTCTTCAACAATTGCTAACTCCGCCTCCTCTTGTGCGACTAAATCTTCGCGGCCACCTTTGCGGTATTGTTCGATCGAATCCCGGCGCTGTTTGGCTATTTGCATCAAAAGTTCCATTTCTTGAGCTTCTGTCAGCGTGTCTTGGCCGGAAGGACGGAGGCTGACTTCTTTTTCGAGAATAAATTTCTTGATGCCGCGAACTGTTTCCAAGCGAACTTTGTCCTTGGACTTCATGGCTGCTTTGATTTCTGCGTCAATGCGTTCTCTTAAGCTCATCGATTTTTACCTTGCTTTGCCCGATATCAAAAATCTGGAGTATGCTTCCGATTCTTAACTTTTTTTACAGTATTTTTCAAGTTTATTGCCTGTTGGTGGCATTTTTATCGCATTGAACCCGGATGCCTTAGACCTGCGACCGAATTTTGGGCGGCTGCACTTCCAGCCTCGACCCCAAATTGACTCACGCCAGAATTTTTAGATGCAGGGGCACAAGTGCGATCGTACTTCTGCCAGTACAGATTTCGCGAGAACCCAGATTCCCCACCCTGGGGTATCACGCATCATAATAGTTACGCAGAAAACTCTATCTTTAACGCAGATTCCGCACCCTGGGGTGTCACCAGCATAATTACGCAGAAAACTCTATCTTTAAAGTAATAAATTATGCCTTTCAAAAGTTCTTCTCCGTTAATATACGGTATCAAAGTATAATTTATAGTTTTATTGCTGGATAAAAATAAGTAAAAACCGATTGTGAGGGTTGAGGATGCCGAATGTGGGCTTTAAAGTAATAAATTATCGCTTTAAAAAGTTTTTCGTCCGCTAGTGTGCGGTATCAAAGTATAATTTATAGCTTATTGCTGGATAAAAATAAGTAAAAACCGATTGTGAGGGTTGAGGGTGCAGAATGCGGGCGAGAAACCTGCTCGATCGGACATATTTCTGCCAGCCCTATTCAATCGGCCAAACTTAACACTTGTGACCGCCCCAAAAGTTAAATCTCTCAAAAAATTGGCTGAATATTTCTAGTTTCAGATGGTAAGATAGCGGTGGAATAAACGTCCTGCAAGAGGCCTGCTGTGATCCGTTCTGCTACTTTACCGCTTCCGCTTCCCGAGCCGCCGATTTCCGCTCACGACCGTCTGCGGCTGTTCTCCGGTTCTGCTAATGTTCCCCTCGCCCAAGAGGTGGCTCGCTATCTGGGGATCGATTTGGGGCCGATGGTTCGCAAGCGGTTTGCTGATGGGGAACTCTACGTTCAAATTCAAGAATCGATTCGGGGTTGCGATGTTTACTTGATTCAGCCAACTTGCTGTCCGGTAAACGATCGCCTCATGGAATTGTTAATCATGATCGATGCTTGTCGCCGCGCTTCGGCTAGACAAATTACTGCCGTCATTCCCTATTACGGATATGCTAGGGCCGATCGCAAAACGGCCGGAAGAGAGTCGATTACTGCAAAATTAGTGGCTAATTTGATTACTCAAGCTGGGGCCGGTCGCATTTTGGCGATGGATTTGCACTCGGCTCAGATTCAAGGTTATTTTGACATTCCTTTCGATCACGTTTACGGTTCACCGGTGCTATTGGATTATCTGGCGAGCAAGCAATTGACGGATATTGTTGTGGTTTCGCCGGATGTGGGCGGAGTAGCTAGGGCTAGAGCTTTTGCCAAAAAGCTTGACGATGCTCCCCTGGCAATTATTGACAAGCGCCGCCAAGCTCACAACGTGGCAGAAGTGATGAATCTTATCGGTGATGTCAAGGGCAAAACGGCCGTGTTGGTGGACGACATGATCGATACTGCCGGCACAATTTCTGAGGGCGCGAGATTGTTGCGCCGCGAGGGTGCGAGGCAGGTTTATGCTTGTGCTACTCATGCGGTGTTTTCCCCTCCGGCGATCGAGCGTTTGTCTAGCGGGATTTTGGAAGAGGTAATTGTTACGAATACAATTCCTGTGCCTGAAGAGAACCGTTTTCAGCAGTTGACTGTGCTTTCTGTCGCGAATTTGCTCGGAGAAACTATTTGGCGGATTCACGAAGATAGTTCTGTTAGCAGTATGTTCCGCTAGACAGGAAAGGTACTTTTTGAATGTTTGTTTTAGGGTGCGTTAACAAGAGTGTAACGCACCGTTTTTTTGCCCAATAGCGCGATCGTTTCCTGCAATTAATATCACGCAAGGTCGGACACGGCAATGCCGTTTCGCTACCCCAAAATAATCGTACTGCGGGCGAGGGTTCGCCCGCCCTCGCTCCCTCGGCTCTAACTATCACGCCCATTAACTGTAGGGACACGGCACTGCCGTGTCCTGACTGCGGGTAATATTAATTACGATGCAACTGGAAACGATATCACCGGAACAAGAGATGGTAAAATTCTATCTTGTTGTCTGAAGAGAGGGACTTTTTTATATTCTAGATCAGTCTCATCACAATAAGGAGCCAATAGGGAAAAATCATGAAACATTCACTTGTACGAACAGCGGCCGCACTGGCAGGTTCAGCAATTCTAACACTTGGCGCGATCGGTTCGGCTAAAGCATTTACTTTTGACGAAACCGAAATTAACCAAGACCGAGTAATTGTCATCGCCCAACCCCGCGCTTTCGGCGGCTACCAATTGCTAATTGTAGAACAAGTATCTGACAAGCGGAAGTGCTGGAGCGAAAGCGGCTCTAATCCCGTGAAAGTCGATCCGTTATTAGTTACTTTTGATTTTACCGGTATTTGTGGCCGCGCCACTGACAGCAACGGCTTTTCAATTCGCATGGCCGGCACCGATTTAGCATTAAAATACACCCTGAGTTTGGAAAGTGTTGATGGCAATGTTCTACTAATTGGAACTCCAGTAGATTACCAAGGTAAATCGGTGATTATCGGCCGCACAAATGGCGATATTAACGAATTCATGAAAATCACTCTCGATCCTGCTTGGCGCTTGAGTAAAAGAGCTTATCAAGGCCGCACATTAGGTCACTTTTATTTCACTACCAATGAACCCGCACCGGAAGAAATTGGCAATACCGGAGGCAATACTGAAGCAATACCGCAGGCAACACCGCAGCCAACACCGCAGCCAATACCAATACCAATACCAATACCGCAGCCAATACCGCAGGCAACACCGCAGCCAATACCGCAGGAAATACCAATACCGTAGGCAATACTGGCTTTTCTACAACTCGGAGATAGCGACCGATGATATCTACGCTTCCGAAATTAAAGAAGCTGTTGGCTTTGGGTTTGTAGCCCGGTTTTCTCAAAATAATACCTTTCGACCGCAACTTGCTGTTACCAGAGAGCAATTGGTATCTTTAGTTTGGGAATTCTTGAAATGAATACAAGGTGCTAATCTCACATTTCCTAGTCATGTTTCTATCCGTCCCTATAGCGACGTTGATATTTCCCGCTGGAGTGTCGGAA
The DNA here is from genome assembly GCF_036704885.1 of Microcoleus sp. F4-D5. Classification (NCBI taxonomy): domain Bacteria; kingdom Bacillati; phylum Cyanobacteriota; class Cyanophyceae; order Oscillatoriales; family Microcoleaceae; genus Microcoleus; species Microcoleus sp. F4-D5. The sequence goes on from NZ_JAUBSX010000082.1 coordinate 16,090, forward strand.
AAATTCTATTTGCGCGGGACAACAAGATAGTTAGCGGCTATCAAGATGGAACATTTAAACCTACGCAGCCCGTCACTCGCGCTGAATTGATGGCGGTGCGCCGTCCAGCGGCGGAATTTGCTTTTTCGGCGGGAATGCAGCCGAATTTAGTGGCTAAAGAGCCGTCTAAAACTTTTTCAGACATTCAGAATTATTGGGCTGCTTCTATTATTACTCAAATGTCTTCTTATTGTTCTGTTGCTGCCACTGTTAACGAAATTGGCGATGGTTTGATCCGAATGATTCTGCAAAGCGCAATGACGCGGCGGCTACTTGGCGGATGCTGAAATGCGTTAACGCTTAGTAGAGCGAATTAGATACCCGACAACTTTGGCGAAGTCGGGTATCTGAGTATTCTGTTTTTTTAGCTGGACATTTTACGCTACACCGTAATCAGTATACGGCCGTTTGTATGGGGGTTGCAATCCCAAAATAATATCCTCTCTCGGTACTCCCATTTCAACTAATTCCTCGGCAGGATTTTGGTCTGTCAAATTTTGCTGGAGCCAGATTTTTCCATCTTTGATGTCAATGTGAATGATGCTTCGATAAATCCGGGTTAAGTGTTCCCAGCCGACATTCATCCACTGATAATGATCTCGTTCTGTGTCTAAGATTAGTTGTACTTCGACTTCATCATCGGAAACATCATCTTCGGCATAACGGGTGATTAATGTCTGAACGTATTGACGATATTGAGCTAGTTTGTCCATTGCACAATTACCTCATTTGTTGGATCGTATACGATTAGCAACACCTGATACTGTTGTACCGCCATTTGAGTAAACTCATACTGAAAAAATGTTCTATACACTTCAAATGGAACTGCCAAGTACAATTTGCGATTGGGTTCAACCGATGCCAAGGCAAGCCGATAACTTAGAAATTGGCCCAATGCAGCATAAAAGTCTGTAATCGCAGAGGAATTGAGGAAGCTTTTGATTTCTACTGCAATTTTCTCCCCACCTCGCTCCGCTGCGACTAGCCTTTCTGCTCCCAAATCGACCTGAAAGTTAACATTACCAAACTTAAACTTTAGTGGATCGGCAGTAATCACCCACTGTTCTTTTTGAAGGGCCCGTTTTACGGATTCGTGGAAGGTATCTTTGGCAGACACAGACACAATCTCAGCGCGACTGCAAATAACTATTAATTATACCGAAATTGCGGTATATTGTCAATTGGTATCATCCTAATTTTCTAAAGAGTTTTAATTTTTAAGTCGAGCGGGACTGTAGTGCTTATCATATCGTTTTCTTGGGTTTCTTCTTAGATGGCTTTTTAGGAGTTTTCTGGACGGGGATTGTCTCTGATTCTTGCTGTGCGATGTCTGGGGTTACTTTACACAAGTCGTTCAAGGAAAGTTTTTGCTGGGATTCAAGTTCGTTGAGTCGGTTTGATGCGGTTTCTAATATTTGTTTTCCCTGCCTGGCTTGAATAGTAGTTTTATTTTCGATCGCATCTAACAACACAAAAATCGAGACTGTTTGCCAAATATCTAAATCGTCGCCGATGACATCGCACTTAGAGACAATTTTGCCGTTTTCTGGGACGTGAATTCCTAAGCCGGAAGCTTGAATTAACGGCTGGATTTCTGCTATACTTAAATTCGCCAAGTCAGTAATTTTATGTTCGAGCGATACTAAATCTGCTAAATCGGGCAAGTTGACCGATTCTGCGGCTAAAGCATCGAATTTAAAGGTAAGAGTTTGATTCAGCGGATCGGAAATGGCATAAATTGATTGAATTTGCGATCGACTAACCGCACCTTTCTCGAAAAAATCTCTGCCTTGCGGGGCGATCGCAATTTTTCCATTTTCAGCCACCTCCAAGCTTTCCAAACTAACCAGAGTCGCCGCCGCAGTCTTCACAAAAATCTCGTCCAACCCCAGCAAATCCGCCAATTCCTTCAAAGTTGGCGCAGGTTCAAACTCAACACCCGCCCGCAAGATGAACTCTTCCAACACGTTAAACTGGCGCGGTTCGCTAATCGCCACCTCCAGCGGAGTTTGCCGGATTGCGAAGCGGAATTGACGCGCCGCCAACACAGACAAGCCCGGATTTTGTTGCTCAATTTGTTCTGCTAGCGAACTTAAATTCGAGTCTATTGGTTTAGTTGAGGACGCTAGAAACATCTACAAAACCTCCGCAGTGACGCACCGTTTTTGAAACTTCCTGATACATTTTTCCCACTGTACCTGTTTGTTGGGTAAATAAATCGTGGCAGCCGACAACTACCAGCAATTCTTGAGCGCGGGAAAATGCCACATTCACCCGTTCCGGTTCCTTAGCAAATCCAATATCGCCCCTAACATTATTGCACACTGTGCTGACAATAATTACAGGTCTTTCCATGCCTTGAAATATGTCAACCGTACCAGTGCGGATGCTCAAAGCAGGAAATCTTTCGCCTTCAATTCTATCTTTAATTGCATTTAATTGAGCAGCATAAAAAGTGATAATTCCGATTTCTTTAGGCGGTTCGCCACCAGCAACTTTGGGCTGCCAAGCTATCTCCATTTGTTCGCACAAACGCTCGATCGCGTCAATCTCCTTGACATTCAACCGCGAAGTGCCCTGTTTTTCCTCTTCAAACCCTTGTGCCACGGGCGTTTTAACCCACAGAATGTGATTGTTTTCTTGAATGATTCTACCTGCGACGTTGTGGGCGCGCTTGGTGTCAGCTTCCTGAATGCCACAGTTGAGCTTTTGCTGGTAAAACTGATTGATGGCGCCCATAATTTGCGGGTGCATTCGGTATTGAGTTGTCAGCATTTTTTTGATGCTGTCGCTGGCATTTTCAAACAATACTTTAAACAAAGATTCTTTGATGAAGCTAAGTTCGTCTCCGGTACAGCCGATGTCTTCGGCAATATCGTCGATCGTACTTTGATTAAACATCGGCGGCAATTGCCGGTGATCCCCCACTAATACTAACTTTCTGCCTTTCAAAGCGGGGATTAACAACTCTGGGGGAGTGCATTTGCTAACTTCGTCAATGATGACTGCATCAAAGCTGGGAAAGTTTTTAGTAAAATCAAAACTAGCAGCTTGCACGCAAGTAATGCCGATCACGTTAGCATTGTCGATATAAATTTGCTTTAAATCGTTGCGGTCTTTTTCTGATGGATTGCGGAGTTTTTGAATCCAATCTGTCACAAAGTTTTGAGAGCGATTTAGGGCGGTCTCTTCTTGTTCTAATTTCCGCTGCCAAGTTTTGAATAGGCGCTTAATTTTGTTTAAAAAAGGTGCGCTGAATAATCCTGTATTCGGAACTTCTGGCTGGTATTTAGTCGGGATAGTTTGCCATGCTGACTCCCACCACTTTCTCTCAGCAAGTAATGCTGCTGTTGGTTGCTGCTGTTGCAGTTGAGCGGTAATTTCGCTCAATTCTGTTTGAAGTTCGGCGAGTTGCTGCTGCGAAGTTGCAGCCGCAATTTGCAGCGGGGATAAATGCTCGTCAAGAGTATTTTTGATTGTCTCCAAAACCCCAAAAGGGTCTATGTCAGCAATGGATTTCTCAAGCTGAATTGCGCTTGCTTTCCAAGCCTCAACTTGCTTGACAAATAGCTGCGGTTGCTCCCAAATATTCGATTTTTGGGCGAGATATTGTTCGGATAAAATCCGCAATTTTTCAGGTACATTTGGCTGTTGGACTATTGCTTGCAACAAATTAGTAACTTCGCTAATTTTTAAGTTTGCCTCTTGCTGCGCTGTTTCTACCTGAAGTTTAGCGGCGGATATTTGCTGCTGGCTCAAGGTTTGACCGATTTTATCTAATAACTGTTGCTGTTTTATAAGCTGCTGTTCGGTTTCGGTTTTCAGGGGAACCACGCACTGACGCGCATTGGCGAGGATACTGTGCAGCAATTCTTTGACTAGGCGATCGCAGGTAGCCTGGATCTGATTTGGCTGCAAGGATTGACTGTAAAATTGTTGAATGCTACCTAAGAAAGTGCGAGCTTTTTGGATGATAAATTTGCGCTGACTTGGGCTGACTTGGGAATAGCTGGCGAAGTCTTTGGCTAGTTGCTGCCACTGTGTACGATCGCCCGCAGAGAGCACGATCGGCGTTTGACTCAAATTTAGGTGCAGAAACTCGCTAAACCGGAACTGTTGCCCTTGTATGTCCTTAAAACCTGCGCTTTCTTCGTGGGATATCGCCTTTTGCAACCGATCCAAATCGGGCAAATTGATTTTGCATTTGGGCGGCACGATCGGCAATTTGAGCGATCGGGCAATTTTCAGCAATCCTGGCGGCAATTCTACCATATCATCCGCGAGCATTGCGCCCGTTTCCCAGCAAGATTTCACAACTTCATATAGTTTCGTATCCGCCGTCTCAATCCACTGTGCAACGGCGACGACAACGGCTGCAATTTCGGCTTTTCGCAGTTCCAAATTCTTGATTTTCTGTTCGAGATTGTGGCGGTGTGTCTGATTTTGCCGATCGCCCAATTCGAGTTGATTCAAAGCCTCAGACATCTGCCGCGACACCCGCAACGACTCTGCAACCGCCGACATAGCGTGACAAACATCATCAGCGCGATCGAATGCTGTCTTAAATTCCGATATTTCCGCTGCTACAGTTTCCTGCAGCCAAACCCCAATCCCAAACGCGCCGCAAGCAGGGCGATCGAAACCTATTTGAGTAGCATTGCTAACGGCAATCCGAACATTTGCCATAAAGTTTTCTACTAAAATATTGCCTTCTGAATATGGTTTTAGTCGCGGCATAAACTCGGCAACTTCTGGAGATTCCCAGTTAACTTGCGGCGCATCAAGTATATTTTCTAGCCCCGCAACAACAGATTCAATCTCGCTTTTTTCGGTTAAAATTAGTTCGTGATTTGTTGCTTGCTGGCTGTACTTTTCCTCAATACTTGCTTTACTGTCGTGCAAGTCTTTGAGTTGATTAAAAAAATCTTTCTCGGCGGCAAAGTAGGCGGTAAATCGCTCTGAGTCTGCCACCAACTGCCGCAAAGATTTGACATTACTCAGGCGCTGCGAGAGCTTTTGTTCGCAATCAGTCGCAGTATTTTGCAGCCAAGTGCCGATCGCATTTTCCTCTAAAAACGGCTGCCCTTCTTCCTGCACCTTATGAGCTTTTCCCTTCCGCAAAGCCCGAATCGCCGGATTGTGAACTAACCGACTCAAAGCATTGTCTACAGCCAAATTTGCTTGCGAAGCAATGAGCGTTTTGCCGCCCTGACGGGCAATTTGATAGCAAATCTCCGCAATCACAGTCGTTTTGCCAGTTCCCGGCGGCCCTTGAATCAAAATTAAATCCCGCGCCGAAAGCACCGTTTCTACGGCGGCAAGTTGGTCCTCATTAGCATTGCGATTTAATAAATTTTCCCGATCCAATTTAATCATTTTTTCGGGCAGTCTCGCCTGAGAAGAGTTGAATAAAAACTCACTCAAATATGGATTTTGAGCGCGCCCGTCAGTCAGCATTTTTAAAGCTTTTTTCTTGCGTTCGATCTGACTGATATCGCCCGCAGCTTCAAAATACAAGAATCCTTGTTTGGGCAGTTGATATCTGCCGCCCGCCATGCGATCGCCTAAATCAACATCTAACTTAATGCGTAATTTACCATGTTCAAAGTCAATTTCGGCGATGCTGCCCAATGTCTCTCCATCGCGGCTGCTTCTGCTTCCTGGCGGCGAATCAAACAGGATAATTTCTTCATTTCTGGCTTTTTTCAGCCTTTCGCGAAAGTCGCCCACTTCTAAGTAATTTTCCTCGTAGCCGTCAAGAGTTGCGGAATTACGATCGATTTCAAAAGTGACGATTTTGAAGCCGGAACCGTAATTATGACCGCGAAAAGGCACGCAAAATTGACGCGCTTCCGCAATGCGTTTTTCCACATTTAAAAAAGTGTGCCAAACTTTTAGCTGTTCCGCAGTTGGTATGTGCCTGTCTTCCCAAAATGGCATTTGTTGGACGCGGGCGATCGACTTTACAGGAATTGGCGATCGGCTGTTAGCCAAAAGTCGCAACTGAACCGGCAAAGCATACCCATCTTTCCTCCCTCTGGGAACCGCCACCAAACCAGCATCAAGCAGTTTTAAACCGCCGATTCCGTCTTCACAGCGTACAGTTGCTAACAACCGCAAAGTGCGATCTGCTTTTTGCAACAATTCGGGTAATTCAAAATCATCTCTATCCGTAGCAAGCAACAATTCCCAGATTTCTTCTTCAGAAAATCTCTCATTTACCTTTTGGCGGCGCACGTAAAACAGACTGTGGGATTTGCCAGCTATCTCCGACATCAGAATTTCCGCACGTTCTTTGCATTCCCAATCGCAATATTTCCCTAAAGCCGCTTCTCCTTCTATATCTCGAATAAATTTATTAATTGTGCGATCGCCGCTAAATTTATATCCCCAATCTTCTGCTACTAAAGACGGCATATTTAGATTTTAGATTTTAGATTTTAGATTGGATTTAAGATTAGCACACCGGAACTTCTGCCGACACATTGGTGTCAATAACCAGCCTCAAACCCCTGAGAAATCTCGCTTTTCCCTGAGTCTAGATCCCCCTAAATCCCCCTTAATAAGGGGGACTTCGATGACGCTCTTGTCCCCCCCTTATTAAGGGGGGTTAGGGGGGATCTAGACCTAACTGTCAAACAGCAGACCTATACTGCTTTTAACGTTAAGTTGACACAAATGATGACGACAGAACCGCTAAATCCCAAAGATTAACGTGTGCCGAAGCCCACCCGGAGGCGATCGAATTAAACAGTTTAGAATCAAAAGGGCGAACGATGGGACTTGAACCCACGAATGGTGGTACCACAAACCACTGCCTTAACCACTTGGCTACGCTCGCCGTATCAGTTTTAACTATAGCATCAGATCTCAGCACAAGTCTAGGGGTAAAGCAAAAATATTTTGAAATATTTCTGAGCGTCCCTGAACCTGACAGATCGATTGCGCCTCAAATCCCAAGCACAGTAAGACTGTAGCACAATTTTCGCTCTGCGCGATCGGCTTGTGCGATCGACAATTATCTCCCCCCCAGCAGTCAATCGATTGCGCGATTTTAGATTTTAGATTTTAGATTAAAGAATTGAAGCATTGACCCCACGGATGAATCCGGGGGCTTGTATCCTGGATGCTTTCGGTCATGTAGCCCGGGTTCGGCCGATCTGGCAGCGTCCCGATTCGATCCAGCGCATTAAAATAGCCTTATCAGCGCAGGCGCATCTAAATTTTACAGTCCAGTTTGATAAAACTCACCTCTGGCAGCATTTTTAAGAACAGGCAAGATGCTTGTGAAGTGAAGAATGAATTTCTTGTGGGGAGTAGGGGTTGGGCATCGTGTCCCTAAACACCTTATTGAGAATGGTGCAACATCTCAGATGAAATGCTTGTGGGGTGTCCCGCCCGCCCGAAAAATACAACGCCAGAAGCGGGACAGCTTATCCCACACCGCATGAGTGCTCGACCATCCCTCTTGTCTCTCTTGTCTCTTTCCTCTTCCTTCGCGCCGCTTCGCGTCTTCGCGGTTCGTTTAAAAACAAGTCTTGTCCGCAATCTCAAATCTCAAATCTAAAATCTCAAATCGATATGAGTTATCAAGCATCCCTCTTCTCTCTCTTCCCTATTCCTTCGCGGCACTTCCCGTCTTCGCAGTTCGTTTAAAAAAAAGTCTTCTGTGCAATCTCAAATCCAAAATCTAAAATCTAAAATCTAAAATCGATATGAGCTACTGTGTCAACCCAGAATGTCAAAATCCTCAAAACTCCAACACCGCAAAATTTTGCTTAAACTGCGGCTTTAACCTGTTGCTGAGACAGCGATATCGCCCAATTGAAATTTTAGGTAGAGGCGGATTTGGTAAAACTTTCCTAGCAATTGATGAAGACATCCCATCTCGACCCCGCTGTGCAGTCAAGCAATTTTATTTTTACGACCGCGACCCCGAAATTTTTAACAAAGCCCTTGAATTATTTCGCCAAGAAGCCGTCCGTTTAGAGGAACTCGGAAAACACCCGCAAATCCCCACATTATTAGCGGGCTTTGAACAAGAATGTCATATTTATTTAGTTCAAGAGTTTATAGAGGGGCAGACTCTTAAACAAGAATTAGACAAGAGTGTCTACGATGAAAATCAAATTTGGCAACTGCTGCAAGACTTATTGCCCGTGCTGCAATTTATCCACGACAAGCGCGTCATTCACCGCGACATCAAACCCGAAAATATTATCCGCCGCCAGTCGGACGACAAACTCGTATTGATCGATTTCGGCATAGCCAAACTGCTGACTGATTCCGCCATACTCCGTTCAGCAACGCTCATCGGCAGTCAAGATTATGTAGCTCCCGAACAAATGCGCGGCAAAGTATTTCCTGCTAGCGACCTTTACAGTTTAGGGGTTACTTGCATTCGCTTGATGACGCAAGTTCCTCCCTTGGATATGTACGACTGCAAAAACGAGCGCTGGTGGTGGCGCGAGTTTCTCCCCAAAGCCACGAGTATTAGCAAGGAGTTAGGCGAAATTTTAGATAAATTGCTGCAAACTCATCTCAATCAGCGGTACAGTTTTGCTGCGGAAGTTTTGCAAGATATTCAAGCAGCTTTAGATATTCGCCATCAAAATTTGCTTTCGCCGAAAAAGCCGATCGCTCCCGATCTCGGTAATAGCGACAGCTCAACCGATCTCAGCGCCCTACCAACTCCTGATTCTCCAATTTCACCCACCAATGCCGTCCCCAATTCAGCCGAAAATTTTTCCTTACCTGTTACTTCAAATCTAGATCCGACTATGATTTCTGCACGAGGAGTTGATTATACCAAACTGCGTGATTTTTTGTCAAACAAAAAGTGGAAAGAAGCCGATCGCGAAACTTGGGGCTTGATGTGTCAATCTCTTTCCCAGGCACCGGGAACTCAGCTAGAAATAAGCCAAATTTACCAGCTACCCTGCGAAGATTTGCAAACAGTCGATCGCCTGTGGCTGCACTACAGTCAAGGTCGGTTTGGCTTCAGCGTCCAAAAGCAAATTTACGAAAGCGTTAAGGGAGATTATATCAGATTTTGCGATCGGGTCAACTGGCAAACCTACAATTCTGCTAATACTTTAGGGCAGATTAAATTTAGTCAACAAGCACCAATCGGACACCTCCCCTCTCGCAGTTGGGTTGGCGGCATTCAGTGGCTGCGGCATCTCGATGCCATGTCAGTAAAATTAACCGAGTGCGACAATAATCCTGCTCCTAAATTGTAATTTAGTCTCCCGAATAACTAAGTAAAAATTTAAATTTAAACTCTACCTGAAAGCAGAGAAATTTGTCGCGCTAGATGTATCCATTGACCGAGGCTCGGTGCGATCGCTTATCGCACAATGGATTCTGAAGGCGAACACAGATAAAGTCTGCAATCCTTTAGACTTTAACAACCGAACTAAACAGAGGTACCGATCCATGTTTTTTCACAAAAAAGAATTAATGTCTGCGGTCACAGTAGACGAAGCCAACCCCCGTTTTGCCCAATTGCTGCTAGAACAGTTTGGCGGAGCAACCGGAGAACTGACAGCAGCTTTGCAATACTGGGTGCAGTCCTTTCACTGTGAAGATGCAGGGATTAAGGATATGCTTCAAGATATTGCGATCGAAGAATTCAGCCACTTAGAAATGGTGGGCAAACTCATCGAAATGCACACCAAAAATGTTGACCAAACAGAAGCTTATAAAAGCACCTTGTTTGCCGTGCGCGGTGTAGGCCCGCACTTGTTGGACAGCCAAGGTCAAGCTTGGACTGGTGCTTACGTGAACGAAGGCGGCGATGTGGTTCGCGATTTGCGCGCTAATATCGGTGCGGAAGCAGGAGCCCGCCAAACTTACGAAGAGTTGATTAAACTAGCACCGGATATGGGAACGAAAAAGACGTTGCAGTTTCTGCTGACTCGCGAAATTTCTCACACTCAAATGTTCATGAAAGCTCTGGAATCGCTGGGTAAACTCACCGATCCGATGTTCGGCAATATTTCGCCAGATTCCACTGTGGATCTCTACTTTAACTTGTCCACAAATGGCAAGGATGAACGCGGCCCTTGGAACTCGGAACCTACTTTCAAATACATTGCCGAGCCAGCTCCCAAAGGTTAATTTGAGAGTTGTGTTACCTGCGTGGCGAGTAAAGATTTAAGCGCAGTGTTAAGTAATTTTTAAGCCGCGCACCTTCTTTTATAAGGTGTGCGGCTTAGAAGATTTAAGCCCTGTGTTGAGTAATTTTCCAGTCACGCACCCTAGGATATCGAACTTTTGTGTTGAGTATTTTTTAAGTCACGCGCCCAACGGTGTTATAATTATTTGAAATCCGGATCGAACATTAACATCAAATCTATATTGAAATTGCGATCGACTTATTTATTAGTTTCTCACGGCAGCCGCGACCCCAGACCCCAACAAGCTTTGGAAAACCTCGGTCAACTGCTGTCTCAAAATTTGGCTGACTCGTTCCCCGCAGTAGCAACTGCCACCTTAGAACTCGGGCCCGCACCGCTGCACGAACAAATTTGCAGTTTTGGCGAACGTACCCTGTCGCTGGGACTGACAGAATTGCAAATCCTGCCTGTATTTTTATTGCCGGGAGTTCACGTCGCCGAAGACATACCCGCAGAGGTGGAAATTGCCCAACAAACTTTTGGTGACAAGCTAAAAATTGCATTGCGCCCGCATTTAGGTTCCCAGGAAGCAGGCTTAAGAAAATTGGTAAAAAGTCAGATGCAAGAGGTGACTTTTCTCCCCAATCTGCTATTGCCAAAATGGATTTTATTATCTCACGGCAGCCGTCGCCCCGGAGGTAACTCGACAGTTGAGGAAATCGCCAGCAAACTCGGTGCGCTGACAGCTTATTGGTCGGTAAAGCCGAGTTTGGAAGAGCAAATTGAGAGTTTGGTTCGTGGTGGACAGCAGCAAATAGGAATTGTGCCATACTTCTTATTTAATGGAGGAATTACAGATGCGATCGCCAAAAATGTCGCACAGCTAAAGCAGCAATTTCCTGCGGCGGAACTTCATCTCGCAAATCCTCTAGGCGCAAGTGTACAATTAGCAGACTTAATTGGGAATTTAATTCAAAAATGAACCGCAGAGGCACAGAAGAGGTAAAGGAACCAAGAAAAATGTCTTTAGGAAAAGTGTATTTAGTAGGTGCGGGCCCCGGAGATCCGGGTTTGATGACCTTGAAGGGAAAAGCTCTGTTAGAGTGTGCGGATGTGGTGATTTACGACGCTTTAGTCAGCCCTCAAATTTTGGCAGCAATCAACCCCCAAGCAGAACGAATTGATGCCGGAAAACGCAAAGGCCGCCACTCGTTAATGCAAGATGAAACAACTCAGTTAATGATAGAAAAAGCTGGAGATCATGCGATCGTAGTTCGTCTCAAAGGCGGCGATCCGTTTATCTTCGGCCGCGGCGGCGAAGAAATGGAAGAGTTGGTAAAAGCTGGAGTGTCAGTAGAAGTCGTCCCCGGCGTAACTTCTGGGATTGCGGCCCCTGCTTATGCGGGAATTCCTTTAACACACCGATCGTACAGTTCCTCTGTCACCTTTGTCACCGGTCACGAATCAGCGGGAAAATATCGACCGGAGGTAAATTGGCAGGCGATCGCCCGCGGCTCCGAAACCATTGTAGTATACATGGGAATCCACAATTTGCCTTACATTATCGGCCAGTTGACAGCAGCCGAATTGAGTCCAGAAACCCCCGTAGCATTAGTGCGCTGGGGAACGCGGCCGGAACAAGAAGAATTGATCGGGACTTTGGGTACAATTGTAGAGCAAGTTGAGGCGGCTGGATTTGCAGCACCTGCGATCGCAGTAATCGGAAATGTCGTCAATTTGCACGGCTTATTGTCTGGATGTCGCCCTGTTTATCAAACTGTAGAACAAGCGGGAAAATAGGATATATCCACTCCAGTTGCATCGGAATAATTAAACCGCAGAGTACACAGAGAGCACAGAGTCAGAGAAAAGAGATGTAAATAATTCCGATGCTAACGGATTTAAGATCGCTCTCTCTGATTGTCTGCCATCGCCAGGACATGATATTAAGCAACAATCTGGAAGTCGCTGACTGTCAGGGACGGGGTACCGTCAAGCGTGGCAAATAGCGCACCCGTTCCCAAACCAGATTGTGCCCCATTCTGGTTGAAAAATAACTTTCCAGTAGCGCGACTGTATGCAATTAGACCGTCGCTGGTTTCTGCGGCTAAATCGCTATTTACAAAGGCAATATTAGCAGCAGTAATTGTGCCGAACGAAGTTTGAGATAGGACAATTTTGTCGCTACCAAGGGTAAAATCAGCAACGCGATCGACTCCAAAATCAGCAGTATTAAAAGCACTGTTCGATGTAAAAATAAACCGATCTTGACTATCACCACCAGTTATAAAGTCATTGCCTGCATTCCCTGCAAGTTGGTCGTTGCCATCGCCACCAATCAGCGTATCATTGCCATCGCCACCGGAAACACTGTCATCACCTAAGCCACCATTAAATGTGTCGTCGCCACCTCCCATGTCAACAACTGAATTGGCGTAGGTTCCCAACAAATTAATTGCATCATTACCATCAGAATTGGAACTCGCAGCTTCATCGCCCTTGATGTTGATAAAGAAGCGAAAGTCGTTCATGGTAATAGTAATGCTGTCGTTACCGATGCCGCCGATAATTTTGTCCTCGGAACTCGGTGCATCGTCGGGATTGGTGTTGTTGTCCCAGGTTTCAGCAAAGGTGATGTTGATGCTGTCATTACCAACACCGCCTTGAACATCATTTACGCCGTCGGGATCGGTAATGGTGTCGTCGCCAGTTCCGCCGAAAATGCGATCGAGATTGCCTAAACCGCCGTTGATGAGGTCATTGCCGCCCTGGCCATCAATGAAATCATCCGCGCCGTCGTCCTTGATGGTGTCGTTGCCGTCCGCGCCCATCAGTGTATCTGGATCGGGAGTACCGCTGAGAATCAAAGGGGTAATCGGGGGGTTTGTATTAACCGGATTGACGGTGAGGTTGACCTTAGCTGTTGCCGTACCTCCTTGACTGTCGCTGACTTGATAAGTTAAATAGTCCGCGCCGTGGAAGTTGGGATTGGGGGTATAAAGGATGAAATCACCGATCGCAGCGCCCGGCATGCCATTTTTCACCAAAGCCTTACCATGAGACGGATTGGTGGCAATCCTGAGAGTCAGCGGATCGCCATCTGGATCGCTGTCGTTGGACAAAACATCGATCGCAATCGCCGAGTCTTGATTTGCGATCGCACTATCTGCGATCGCGATCGGCAAACGGTTGACTGCTTTAACTGTCACCTCAACTTTGGTAACGTCTGAACCTCCCTTACCATCTGCGATTTGATACAAAAAGATATCATTCCCGCTGAAGTTGGCATTGGGAGTGTAGGTGATGGAATCGTCTTGTGGATTGTCCGGCGTACCGTTGTTGTTGACTTCTGCTTTACCGTTGCTTGCGGCCCTGAAAATGCTGAGGTTCAGGGGGTCGCCATCCGGTTCGCTGTCGTTGGCGAGGACGTTAATATCGATCGCGCTACCAGCATTTACAGTCGCAGCGTCCCCAGATGCGATCGGCGATCTGTTGGGATCGACAGTCACTTCAACTTTGGTAACAGCCACGCCTCCCTTACCGTCTGAGATTTGATAGACAAACACATCCGGCCCGCTGAAGTTGGGATTGGGGGTGTAGGTGATGAAATCGTCTTTCGGGTTGTCCGGCGTACCGTTGTGGTTGACTTCTGCTTTGCCATTGTTGGAAGTCAGGACAATGCTGAGGTTCAGGGGGTCGCCGTCGGGGTCGCTGTCGTTAGCCAAAACATCGATATCGATCGCGCTGCCAGCATTACCGATCGCAGTGTCGCCCACTGCGATCGGCAAGTGATTGGGATCGACAGTCACCTCAACTTTGGTAACAGCCACGCCTCCCTTACCGTCTGAGATTTGATACAAAAAGATATCAGAGTTGCTGAAGTTGTCAGCAGTGGGAGTGTAGGTGATGAAATCATCGTTGGGATTTTCCGGCGTACCGTTGTTGTTGACTTCTGCTTTACCGTAGTGTGGGGCCCTGAAAATGCTGAGGTTCAGGGGGTCGCCATCGGGGTCGCTGTCATTGGCGAGGACATGAATATCGATCGCGCTACCAGCATTTACAGTCGCAGCGTCCCCAGATGCGATCGGCGATCTGTTGGGATCGACAGTCACTTCAACTTTGGTAACAGCCACGCCTCCCTTACCGTCTGAGATTTGATAGACAAACACATCCGGCCCGCTGAAGTTGGGATTGGGGGTGTAGGTGATGAAATCGTCTTTCGGGTTGTCCGGCGTACCGTTGTGGTTGACTTCTGCTTTGCCATTGTTGGAAGTCAGGACAATGCTGAGATTCAGGGGGTCGCCGTCGGGGTCGCTGTCGTTAGCCAAAACCTCGATATCGATCGCGCTGCCAGCATTGCCGATCGCACTGTCGCCCACTGCGATCGGCCAGTGATTGGGATCGACAGTCACCTCAACCTTGGTAACGTCCGAACCTCCCTTACCGTCTGCGATTTGATACAGAAAGATATCAGAGTTGCTGAAGTTGTCGGCATTGGGAGTGTAGGCGATGAAATCATCGTTGGGATTTTCCGGCGTACCGTTGTTGTTGACTTCTGCTTTACCGTAGTGTGGGGCCCTGAAAATGCTGAGGTTCAGGGGGTCGCCATCCGGGTCGCTGTCATTGGCGAGGACGTTGATATTGACTGAACTGCCAGCATTTACAGTCGCAGCGTCCCCAGATGCGATCGGCGAGTGGTTGGGATCGACAGTCACTTCAACTTTGGTAACAGCCACGCCTCCCTTACCGTCTGAGATTCGATAGACAAACACATCCGGCCCGCTGAAGTTGGGATTGGGTGTGTAGGTGATGAAATCATCTGCTGGGTTGTCCGGCGTACCGTTGTGGTTGACTTCTGCTTTGCCGTTGTCTGAAGTCAGGACAATGCTGAGATTCAGGGGGTCGCCGTCGGGGTCGCTGTCGTTAGCCAAAACCTCGATATCGATCGCGCTGCCAGCATTGCCGATCGCACTGTCGCCCACTGCGATCGGCGGCTGGTTTGCGATCGAGAGAGGGGGGAGTGAGGGAGAAGGGGGCAATGTCGGATTGGGCGGGAATGACGGAGTGGGAAATGTCGGATTGGGCGGGAATGACGGAGTGGGAAATGTCGGATTGGGCGGGAATGACGGAGTGGGAAATGTCGGATTGGGCGGGAATGACGGAGTGGGAGAGGGTGTCGGAGTGGGAGAGGGTGTCGGAGTGGGAGAGGGTGTCGGAGTGGGCGGGAGTGGCGGAGTGGGCGGGAGTGGCGGAGTGGGCGGGAATGACGGAGTGGGCAATGTCGGAGTGGGCGGGAGTGGCGGAGTGGGCGGGAGTGGCGGAGTGGGTGGTGGTGAGGCAGAGAAAGTCAAGTTGACATTAGCTGTTGCTGTAGCCCCTTGACCGTCACTGACTTGATAGCTGAAGCTTTCTGTGCCACCATTAAATCCGAGATTGGCAGTATAAGTAATAAAATCATCATTGGGATTGTCCGGCGTGTTGTTATTATTAACAACTGCCGTTCCATTCACCGGATTGGTAACAATGCCGATCGTCAGAGGGTCGCCATCGGGGTCGCTGTCGTTGGACAGGACGTTAATATTGACTGGATTTTTGCGATCGCCGATCGCGCTGTCGTTTGCTGCTACAGGCGATTGGTTGGCGATCGCAAATCCCTTAGAAAATTCCGAAGTATTATTAGCAGGATCGATCGCCGTTGCTGTAATAAATTGACCGACGGGTAGGGAACTGTCATAGGTATAGTTGAAACTATTTTTACCGCTATCGTCCGTAGTGACAATCGTAGAACCGAGGAAGGTTTTGCCTTCACCAAAGCCAGTTGGGTCGAGACTGGAGTTAGCAAAGAATTCCAGCCGAAACTGTTGATTTGGAGTGCTGTTGAGAGTGCCTTTAATCTCAGTTTTTTTGCCATTGGAGTGGGCAAACGTGATGGTGGGAAAGTTTTGCAGGTTGTTAGCACCCGTGTCAGTCTCCTTGATATCGTTAGGGGTGACTCCATCATTTGCTAAGTCAATGCCCAAACCATTATTGTTGAAAATACTATTGCCTGAAATGCCATTCCCCGTGCCAGAGTTAACAGCTATTCCAGCTAAATTGTTGTAAGCGATCGCATTTCCAGTTCCCGGTTCGATACCGCCGATCGTATTATTAGCATTATTTTGAATCAAGACACCGTTGCCTAGATTGCCCAAAGGACTGACTCCATCTGCTTGGATGCCGATGTAGTTGCCTGCTACAATTGTTAACTTATTGTCGATCGCATTAAAGTTGTTTTTAATCGCGATTCCGTTACCTCGATTGCTCGAAATAACATTAGACATCTCCAAAATAGTAACATTTTGTGGTAAAAGAACATCAGATATCTTTTTTGAGACAGAAATATGAGCGATA